>DATJXN010000057.1 GCA_035500095.1 Candidatus Binataceae bacterium | reverse complement strand
GGAGTTTTCGGTCTTATAGTCTCCATATGCTGATTTCATCTCAGCGATGTGGAGCTTGAGGTTGCTATACCTCTCACCCGTCTCCCAATCATCGAATAGGTCCGAAAACCCAATCATCTTCGTACCTCTTCGATTTCCGTTCGGAAGAAAACAAATCGCACAGAATGCGCGCATGAAGAACCGCGCTTTCCGCAATGGCCCTTCGAATGCAGCTGCTTAATAGTAACGACGTCTCCCCTGTCCGGCCCACCACCTTACCGCCGGAATGGAGGGCGGGATTATTGAACGTGACGCGCATGTTGAAATACATTTTGACTTCGTACTCCAACGCTACCCACATCGTTGTAAAAGAAGAGACTCCTTCGACCTCGTTTGGCATTTTGATAGGCAACCTCCGCTGAACGGCCAAAACCGGTTCGTGGGCAGGATCAGTGCCACCGGCTTGCACTAACTTCCTCACCATCCGAATCCTTGTTGATGATCGTATAAATTGTGATGCGCTTCTCCTGAAAGGTCTTCGTTTCGGTGCAGACCAGCACATCTTCTGCCGGGGAGCCAAAGCTGCGAGTCAACCTGATCGACGTCATCGACCTTATAAATCCGGCCCACCGCCATCTCGAGTATTGCTCCAGATCCAGATACGTCTGAGAGCGAATCTTTCTCACAGTCCATTGCCATTGCGGGTGGGATCATCAGATACCAACCCACCAAGGCGAGTGCAGCGGCGTAGCGGACCTTCATTGCCTATTTTTCCTTCAAGCGCGGATCGTCGCTGGCGATGCATTGAAGGATCAGATCGGCCTCGTTGCGGCTGCTTCCTTGCCCTCCGCCGTTGGCTACGAGCGCCTTGTCGCATTCGACTGCCGTGTCGAACGAGCCGAGCATTGTCCATCTTGAGAGGGGTGCCGACGTGTTACGGAGGGAGCCTATGGAATGGCTCTTGATGCTGTAGGTCGTGCGCGGCGGATACATCAGATACCAACCGCAGAGCAGCAGCATTGCTTGTGACTTGAGCTTCATGGTCCGGGCGTAACTGTCACCTGTTGCCCGACGACATCGCCCGGTGTGGTAATGCGATAGGTTTGGCCCAGAGGGTTCGGCGTAAGCATAGGCTGATAGTTGGTTTGGGCACGACGGTTGGCGAGTCCTTTGGCGAAGCCGTTGAGGAACTGCTCACCCGCGCCGCCTTCCACCGCACCCCCGTTAATGGCGGAAGCGCGCGCTTCGTAGGTTTCTCGATCTACCTCGAACATCTCCTTTTCAGATGCGCAGGCATCGGGATCGGTTTGGTGGGCGGCGAGGCAAGTGCGCAATGCCTCTCGCGACGCGTCTAGTTTTTCTGCGGTTTCATTCATCCGATCGGCGGCGCAGCCACCAAGCATGGCGGTGAGCACCAGCAAACTGAAATACATCATTAAACGCGTCAAAATGTATTTCTTTTTACGTAGAAGCGTGAAAGCACTATTTTCGTCCTTTCTGAGCGTCTAGGCAAGCATCATCCAGAGGAAAAACAGCCACTTCAGTGGATCGATGCGATCATCGGTATTTTTCTAGAAGTCGCCGCCCGAAATTCAGGTTTGACTTAGTTATTGCTTCACCCACGCGCGCAGCTTTTCATCACTGCCCACTCGGCTCCAGCAACTGCCACATAGTGTGACCACATATCTCCGGCTTGCCGGTGCCTGACCGGGCTTCCTCTCCGGTGTCAGCCCACGGGCCTTAATATCGTCCTTTTCTTCATCACAGTATGGGCATCGATCCATCTTTGTTCCTCCGAATCGAGGTTTTCTTTCACAAAGGGCCGGGGCCGTCCGTTTACACGCCCTTCAAAATTTTTGCGTGACGCCTCCCCATGTAAACGAAATCTATCCGGCGCGCGTCCAAGCGATGGAACGTGGGCAGACCGGAAGACGGCGATGCAGACGGGAGGGCGCAAATGCAAACGGGGGACGCCGATGAAAGATCGAGGCTTTAAGGGAAATCGCGGATGCCGGCGGCGGCTCGCCGGATGCGCCGCCGCCCTGCTGGCCGCAAGCGCCGTTGCCGGATGCACCGCGTACGATCCGCAGGGCGCGGCCCAGCAGTATGCGCCCAGCTACTACAACCAGTCCTACGATCAACTGAGCGCGGAGCAGAAGATGCAGCTCGAGGACCATCTGGCCAACCAGAGCAACCAGGCCTGGCGCACTAGCGCCGCCGTCGCCTCGAGTATCGGCCACCTCGCGCAGGGCACCGGCGTGCTGCTTTTCGCGGCGCGTCACTAAAGGCAACCGACAGGGGATAAACCCCGGCGCCGCGCTCGTGGCGAGGGGATAACAGACCGCTTGAGCGGCCGCGGCAGAGCCGCGTCCGCGAACTGGAGAAGGAGGACTGAGAAATGAAGCGGAGGCATCTCAAAAAGACCGTGACGGCTCTTGCGGCGGTGGTTTTCACGGGCGCGCTCGGCGCCACGGCGATGGCGCAGGAATGGCCGGCCCGCAATCCGGATATCTCGCACGCCGAAGTCGCCAATTTCGATCAGTATCTCGATCACCATCCCGATGTCGCGGCGCGCCTCGCCGCGGATCCGCGGCTCATCAACGATCCGCGCTTCGTCACCACCCATCCGGACCTCCATACCTTCCTGGCGAGCCATCCGGGCGTGCGCGAGGAGATTCATGAATCGCCGGGCCAGTTCATGTACCGCGAGAGACATTACGACTGGCAGCACGACCGGGCGCATCCGCTCGCCAACACCGATCACTACCTCGATCGGCATCCGAAGGTTCAAGCGCAGCTCGAGCATCATCCCGGCCTGATTGACGACCCCAAATACCTGGCGAGCCATCCGGAACTCCACGAATTTCTCGCCAAGCATCCGGTCGCGCGCACCGAGTGGAGATCGCATCCGTACCGCTACATGACGCGCGAGGACGTCTACGATCAACGGCATTAACAAGTGCAGTCTCAGTCATCGGCTGCTGCACAGTCACTAACCAAAATCGAGGAGGGAGTAGTATGAATCTCAGGAATCGCATCGGAATCGCTGCCGGAGCGGCAATGCTGATGGCGGTGGGCATGAGCGCGCGACGCGCGGCCGCCGCGGACAGCCTGCCGATTGCGTCGGGCAAGTTCAATTTGCGCCTGAACGGATACGAGGTCGTGACGCCGGAGAGCTCGTCCGCCGCCCGGCTCAGCATTGACGCGATCGGCCAGGTGACCGGCGACGCCGGCGGCAATCTCAACGGCGCGGAGACTTTCAACGCCGTCGATCCGACGGTCCCGGCCGAAGAGGTCTGCAACGGGACGATTACCGGAACCATCACGCCGCCCTCGGGCGGGTTCGGCTCGGGCGACGGCGAGTTCAAGGTCAGCCTGACCTTTGCGCCGGGCAGCGCCGGCTCATACTGCATCCCGGCGACGACCACGATGCAATGCAATCGCACGCTGCTGCACAAGCTGCTCGCCGACGACCTCGACGCGGGCCAGTACCATTGCATCGTCACCGGGATGACGGCCGGCGGCGGCTCGACCACGACGATCAATGCGGCGTCGATGGACGGGCACCTGGACAGCTCGCGCGGCAGCAACGCGCCGACTGACTAGGCGGCTATAGACGCAAACGGATTCGGGGCCTACCTCGCAAACGGCCGCGGCCGTTTTGTCGTGCGGGGGTCGGGGCGTCAGTGCGCGGACGCGGACGCGGGAGCGGCGGAAAGAACGGTCAGCGCGACCGGGCAGCCCGGCGAATCCTCGTCGTAACAGATGCGGCTGACCGCGCCGGCGGGCCGGTCCTTGTCCTGCGCATAGCCGGGGCAAATCCAGTGCCCTCCCTCGCCGCGGTACATCGCGACCGCAAAGTAACGGCCGGGCGCGAGCGTGCCGCTCGCCTGTCCCGCGTTGGAGGACAGTTCTTGGGAGGCCACGACCTCATAGCCGTCGTGCGCGCTGCCCATCTCGAACTGCATCAATAGCAACTGCCAGCGCTCGCCGCCGTGATTGACTATCTGGTACTTCATCGCGGAATCCGACGAGAACACGGGCTTGGAGCGGCAGAGCCACGGCCGCGCCTCAGCCGCGCGCGCCGCCGTCGCGGCGGCGACGGTGAAGCCGACTGCGCAGATCGCACCCAACAGAAATCGTACCTTCATGCCCTTTTCCTCGCGCGCGGCGTCAAGCCGCCGCTGCTCCGTCGCATATTTCGATAATCCGCCGGACTATCTCGGCGAGATCGGAATCCTTGGGCGTGAACACCGCGCGCACGCCCATCTCGAGCAGCGGCTGGCGGTCGCGGGCGGGAATTATTCCGCCCATCACCAGTTTCACGTCGTCCGCGCCGCGCTCCTTGAGCAGCGCGATCGCCTCCCGGGCGATCGCCAGATGGGCTCCGGCGAGCGAGCTTATCGCCAGCACTTCGGCGTCCTCCTGCAGCGCGGTCTCGACCATCTGCGCGGGCGTCTGCTTGAACCCCGCCAGGATCACTTCCATCCCGGCCTGCATGCAGGCGTGCGCGAGCAGCTTGACCGCGTTGATGTGGCCGTCGAGCCCGGCCTTGCCGAGCGCGATACGGATGCGCCGCGGAGCGCGCGGCATTTCGAGCGGCGCAAGCGCCACCGTGCGGTCGAGCACGGGCGGCGTGTAGCGGCCGTTGGTCGCGCGCTCGAGCGCGGCGGTCCATTCGCCGACCGTGCCGCCCGCGCGCGCAAGCTCGAGCGTCGGCTCCATTACGCCCGCGCCGCTTGCGGCCGCGCGCTCGAGCGCTTCGAGCGCGCGGGCGACCGCGCCGCCGCCGTCGCGAGCGTCGCGCTCGCGGCGCCAGCGGACGACCGACTCTATCCGGTCGCGCTCGGCCACCGCGTGGGCGGCGGCATCGTCGGCGACGGCGCCCTGGCCGGTAAGCCCGATATCGTCGAGAAACGCGTTGACGCCGACCTGCACCAGCTCGCCGCTTGCGAGTTTGCGCTGGCGCTCGGCGAGCAGACGCGTGAGCTCGCCGCCGACGGCGGCGATCGCGCGCGCGTAGCCCGCGGCGCGGAGCCCAAGCGCGATCGCGCGCGCCCGCTCGGCAATCTCGCCCGTCAGCTTCTCGACCACCTTGCTGCCCTCGAAGATATCGCCCCACTCGGCAAGGCCGGTCTCGTGCATCAGGATTTGCTGCGTGCGGAGACTCAGCGCCTGCTCGGCCTGGTCAGGCAGCGCCATCGCTTCCCGAAAACCGGGAAGCTGCAGCGCGTTGACGCGCGCCGCGGCCGAGATCACCACGGGCAGCGCCTCGTACGCGATGCGGATGATATTCAGTTCGGGCTGGCGCTCGGTCAGCGTCAGCGAGCGCACCTGGCATCCGGCGCGAAACGCGACGCCGTCGATGCTGTACTCGTCGCGGCAGAGATCGCGCCAGAGCTTGAAGTAGGCGCGCACCTTGCTGATTTCGGGCACCAGCTCAATACCGCTATTGATGAAGAACGAGATGCGCCGCACGGTCTGCTCGAACGCTTCGGGCGCGAGCCGCGGACGCAGCGCGTCGAGAATCATCATCGCGTTGCCGAAGGTGTAGCCGATCTCCTCGGCCGGGCCGGCGCCGCTCTCCATGTAGTGGTAGCCGCAACAGTTGATTGGATTCCAGTTGGGCACGCGCTCGACCGCAAAGTTGATTAGTTCGGTCGAGATGCGGAAGGAAACCTCGGGATGGAAAATCGAGGTGCCGCGCGCGACGAATTCCTTAAGCAGATCGTTCTGGGTCGTGCCGCGGAGCTCCGTCCAGGCGACGCCGCGCTTCTCCGCGACCACCAGGTAGAGCGCGAGCAGAAACGGCGCGGTCGCGTTGATGGTCATCGAGGTGTTGATCGCGCCGAGGTCGATCCCGGCGAGCAACTCCTCCATGTCGCGCCAGTGGCAGATCGAGACGCCGGCCTTGCCGACCTCGCCGGCGGCGACCGGCGCGTCGGGGTCGTAGCCGTTTTGCGTGGGCAGGTCGAAAGCGATCGAGAGTCCGCGCTGGCCGCGGCTCAGATTCTCGAGGAAGCGGCGATTGGCCTGGCGCGCGTCGCCGAAACCGGCGTAGGTCCTGATAATCCAGGGCTCGCGCGGAGCGGACTTTTTTTTCGCCTCGGGCGTGGACGTGGCGGCGGCTCGATTCATCGGTTCTCCGATCTCGTCTCGCGATCGCTTAAAGCGTAATGGCCCGCGCCCGCCGATTCCAGCACCCCTCCGGCATAGCCATGGAAAAGTAAATCGCGACTATTGCTTGTAACCGAAGCGGCGCAGCATCGCGCGGCGGTCGGCCTGATCCTGCTCCCCCTCGACACCCTTGGGCGCACTGCCGTCGATTACGCCCAGCACGCCGCGCACGCCGCTCTCCGCGGCTACGATCACGCGCACATCATTGGCCGTGGCGCAGAAGATCGTGCACACCTCGGCGACCGCCTTCACCTGGTTGAGCACGTTTATCGGAAAGGCGTTGCCGAGCATGATTACGAACACGTGACCCGCGCCGATCATCCTGGCCGCGCCCACCGCGGCCTCTTCCAGACCGGCATCGGTCCCGGTGTGGCGGATGAGGCACGGGCCCGAGGCCTCGCAAAAGGCGACGCCGAACTTGACCGCCGGCACCGCGCCAATCACCGCCTCGTACAGGTCCTCGACGGTCTTGATGAAGTGGGCCTGGCCGATGATGACGTTGGCGTCGGCGGGCTTGACGATTTCGATCGCGCTGAGTTCCATAGGCGAGCGTTCTCCGGTATTCGTTTACGAGTCTCGGATGATTACTACGGGATGACTCCGATGATACGAGAGCCGGGGCGGCTATTGCGAGGCACCGTGCGAGGGGTTTTTTGAAAACAGGCGGCGGTCATCGCGCGGCTCCGCCGCGATCGCGCACCGCCGCGCCGCGACCCGGTGCTGCCGCCGACGCCACCCCCGCACTGCCGGGGTTCTTCTACCGGCTCGCGCCGCGCGACCAGAAGGTCTATCTGCGCAGCGACGCGATCGACGGCTTCGACCTCGCGGCCGGGCCCTCCGTGCTCGCCCTCGCCGAGGCGGTGATCGCGCTACTCGAGGGCGGCAACCTCGCTGGAACGGGGCGCGCGGCGCAGGCGCTGGTGGGCGAACTATGCCGGCTCGCGGGCGTGCGCGTCGTGCCGATCGACGTAAAAGGCGTGCGGCCGCGCAATCAGCGCGGCGAGCTTCACGGCATCTTTTACCCCGATGCGCCGCGGATCGTGCTGTGGACGCGCACGGCGGCGCGCCACGACGTGGTCAAGCCCAAAACTTTTCTGCGGACTCTGATGCACGAGCTGGCGCATTACTTCGACTACGCCGTCTTCCGGCTCGGCAACTCCTACCACACGCGCGGCTTCTTCAAGCGGGAATCGTTCCTGGTGCGCGCGATCCTGCCGCCCGACTCAGGCGCGAAACAGGTCTGAAATCCGATGAGCATAATCGAACGCATCTTCGCCACGCCGGCGCCCGAAGCGCGGAGGCTCTCCGAGCTTGCCGAGATCGCCGGACGCCATCAGGAACTCGCAAACCGCCTCGCCCGGCATGCCGAGCTTTGCACCTATCCGAATATCGCCGCCGGACTTCGCGCGCTCGCGGCGCGCCAGGCCGAGCATGCGCGAACGCTCGACACGATCCTCGTTGACCGTCACGTATGGTCGAAGCTGCCGCGCCCGCTCGGTCCCGACGGCGCGAGCAACTGGCAGCGCACGAGCGAAGACCTCGAGATCCTGCTTGAACTCTCGCGCGCGATGAACCAGCAGGCGCTTCATTGGGAGGGGATCGACGCGGCGTTTGCGGCGCGGCTCGGCACGATCGCGCGCGAAGACGACCGCGGGGTTGGCGAGCTGCGCGACCTCGCGCTCAAGTGCGACCCGCAGGCGCTCGACTGAGCTCTCGCGGCCCTGCCCAGATCCCGCACTCCTGCCCTTTCAAGAAAGCTGTCCGGGTACGTCCGCTCTCAGAGCGGCTTGGCGTCGATCAGCACCGCGGCGAACAGCGCCGGCTCCGTTCCGCGGTTGACCCATCCGTGATTCGTGCCCCGCTGCACCACCACGTCGAACGGCTTCAGCTCGACTTCGCCCTTGTCGAGCAGGAGCGTCACGTGGCCCGAGAGCAGCACGACGTAGTCGACCGTGCGCGTCGCGTGCATGCTCGGATGGCGCTTGGTATCGACGCGGCAATGCGCGCCGCCGATCGCCGCGAACATCGCCGCTGTCCGCTCCTCGAGTTCGCGCGGCGTGAGCGTCTTGTCTTCCGGAGCGAGCTGGAAGAACCGAAAGACGCTGCCGTCGGCCGGCGGTTCCAGGTGCATCTTCCATGCGGCCGCATCGCCCTTCGTCGCGTTGTCGGCGGGCGTCGTGTCGGTGACCCAGACCTCAGCGAGCCCAGCGCCGCCCTCTTCGATAACACCCGCACCGGGCCCGTCTATCGCAACGTAGGACTTGCCGGATTCGTCGATGCCGGTTACAACGCGCCGCAGATCTTTCATCTTCAAGATTCTCACCTCGTCCGGCGAAGAATGTGATTCGTCGAGGCCGGAACGCGCGCATCCTAGCGCATCGGCGGGCGCAAAGCACAAAGAAAGGAACGCCGCGCGGCGGCTACAGGTAGCGATTCAGGCGGCGGCGGGCGAGTTCGTCGACCACGTGGCGGAGGTCCTGCGAACTTTTGCGGCCGGCGACCAGGATGGCGTCGCCGGTATCGACCGCAACCAGGTCCTTAACGCCCAGCAACACCATCAAGCGGCCCTTCGCGCCGCGCGCGAGCACGCCTTCGCTGTCGAGCGCGATCACTTCGCCCTTGAGCACGTTGGCGTCGCGCCCGCCGAGCGCCTCCCAGAGCCCCTCCCAGCTTCCCACGTCATGCCATCGAAAGCGCGCCTGCACGCCCAGCACGTTGCGGCTCTTTTCGGCGACCACGCGATCGAAGGCGTCGAAATCGAGGCTGCGATAGATGCGCGCGACCGCGGCCGGCGACGCGCCGCCGAACTCGCGCATCGCGCGCCCCAGATCGGGCGCGTGCTGGTCGAGTTCGGAGAGCAGCGTCGCGGGCTCCATCACGAACATCCCGGCGTTCCACAGAAACTTCCCCGACGCGACCATCCGGCGCGCCGCATTGAGCGGCGGCTTTTCGACGAAGCGCACCACCTCGAACCCGCGCCCTACCGGCCGCCCGATCTGCTGATAGCCGTAACCCGGCTCGGGGCGGTCGGGGACGACACCGATCACGACTACCGCGTGGCGCGCGGCGGCAAACGCGATAGCGTCGGCAAGCGTGCGGCGAAAGGCCTGCGGCGGAGTGATGTAATGGTCGGCCGGCATCACGGCGACCACGCCAGGGCCGGCGCGATGCGCGACGGTCGCGCATCCATAGGCGATCGCGACCGCGGTGCCGCGCGCGCTCGGTTCGATGACAAGGTTCGCCGCCGGGATAAGGCCGCGGAGGGCCTTGCGGAAGATCGTCCGCTGGTCGGCCGAGACCAGCACGAAGGTACGCGCGCGGGTGGTTACCGAAGCGACCCGCGCAACGGTGTCGGCGAGCAGCGAGCTGCGTCCGTCGATCGAAAAAAGTGGCTTGGGCCGCCAGGCGCGGCTTTCCGGCCAAAAGCGCGTGCCGCGGCCGCCAGCGATGATGAGCGCGCTCGGCCTTGGCGCGCTCACATCGCTCCCAATTCTTTGAGTTTGCTCTCGAACAACGTGCGAATTTCGCCGAGGGTTTTTTCGTCGCCTGCCTCGAAGCGCATCACCAGCGCGGGCTGCGTATTCGAGGCGCGCACCAGGCCCCATCCACCGGGGAACTTCACCCGCACGCCGTCGATTTCAATCACGTCGTAGCGGCCGCGAAAGTAGTCGGCGGCCTTGCGCACGAGTTCGAACTTGCTCTCGTCGGCGCAATCGAGGCGAATTTCGGGAGTAAAGCAGCTCTTCGGAAGATCCGCGAGGATTTTCGCGAGGCCGCGCTGCTCGCGGCTTACGATCTCGAGCAGGCGGAAGGAAGCGTAGATCGCGTCGTCGAACCCGTAGTAGCGATCGGCAAAAAACATGTGTCCGCTCATCTCGCCGGCGAGCGCGGCGTGCTCCTCCTTGAGCTTGCTCTTGATCAGCGAATGGCCGGTTTTCCACATGATCGCGCGGCCGCCGTGCGCGGCGATGTCGTCGTACATGCGGTTGGAGCACTTGACGTCGCCGATAATCGCGGCGCCCGGCCGCTCGCGCAGAATCGTGCGCGAAAACACCACCATCAACTCGTCGCCCCATACGATGCGGCCGTTCTCGTCCACCGCGCCGATGCGGTCGGCGTCGCCGTCGTAGGCGATTCCGATTCCGGCACCGCTGCTTTTCACCGCCGCGATGAGGTCGCGCATGTTCTCTTCGACGGTGGGGTCCGGGTGGTGGTTGGGAAAGCGGCCGTCCATCTCGATGAAAAGCTCGACTGTCTCGAGCCCCAATTCGCGCATCAGCGGCGCCGCGACCACGCCGCCGCATCCGTTGCCGCCGTCGACTGCGACCTTGAGCCCGGGCCGCAACGTGATGGTGCGTTTGATGAAATCGTTGTAGTCGCCGTGCACCGGGCGCGAGCTTAACGTGCCGCGCGCTGGCGCGGAGATGAAATCCTTGCGCTCGATGATGCGGCGGGCCTCCTGGATCTCATCGCCGTAGATGGTCGAAGGGCCGATGCCCAGCTTGAAGCCGTTATACTCGGCGGCATTGTGACTCCCGGTGATCATGGCGCCGCCGTCCATCCGCCAGTGAATCACCGAAAAATACAGCAGCGGCGTCGGCACGACGCCGATATCGACCACGTTGATGCCGCTCTGGAGAAGACCGTCGCTCAGCAGTCCGAACAGGCGGTCCGACGAGAGCCGGCAGTCGCGCCCGAGCGTGATCGTCGTCTTGCCCACCCGCCGAAGCATCGTCGCGTAGGCGCGGCCCAGATTTACGACAAAGTCGTCGTCGAAATCGCGCTCGACGATGCCGCGAATGTCGTACTCGCGAAAAACCTGCGGATTCACGCTTGCCGAATGCCTCCTCCCGACGCCGAGCCGCCGCCGACGGTAGTCCCCGCCCGCGGCCGTTATCCATCACAGTTTGTGGAAGTCGGCTTGATCGTGCAAGCTGCATTTTTGACCGCCGCGGCGCCGCCGCCGGGCATTCATGCGGGATGGCAGAGCAGGCAGAACAGCGCGTGGCGCTCGTGACCGGTGCGGGACGCGGGATCGGCCGCGCGACCGCGCTTGCGCTCGCGCGCGATGGCTACGCGCTATGTGTTGCCGCGCGCAGTTTCGACGAACTCGAAGAGACACGGCGCCTCTCAGGCCTCGACCCCGCACGCTCGCTCATCGTGCTGATCGATCTCGCCGGCGAGGACAGCCCGCAGACCCTGTTCGACGCCGTGCTCGAGCACTTTGGGCGCATCGACGTGCTGGTGAACAATGCCGGATGGGCGCCGCCGCGCACGCCGCTGGTCAAGCTCGGCACCGCCGCGCTGGACCGCATCCTGGCCGTGAATCTGCGCGCGCCAATCGCGCTCGCGCGCCTTGCGGCGGCGCGGATGGCCAAAGACGGTGGCGGCGCCATCGTAAACGTCGCCTCGGCAGCGGCACGTAATACGCCGGCGGGCGAGGCGGTCTATGCAGCGGCCAAGGCCGGGCTGATCGCGTTCAGCCGCGCGGCCTTCGCCGAACTGCGTCCGAGCGGGGTCAAGTTGTCGGTGATAATCCCGGGGCTGGTCGACACCGCGCTCATCCCGTCCAACAAACGCCTCGATCGCTCGCTGATGCTCTCGGCCGAAGATGTGGCGGACGCGGTGATGTCCGTGGTGCGGGCGCCGGCGCGCGCGTGCCCGCTGGAAATCGTGCTCGAGCCGCAGCGCAACCCTGAGCGCTAGCGCCGGAACTCGGCGGGAGCGGAGCGCCACGCGAAGCGTCGGAGCCTAGACATGAGCGCCCTGGCCGCCGCCCACATCGATCGACGCGCCAGTGATGAAACCGGCCCGTTCGGAGGCCAAAAACGCAATCAGGCCCGAGACCTCGTGCGGCTCGCCGAAGCGTTTGAGCGGAACGATCTGTGCCGCCTGCGCCATGAATTTCTCCAACGGGACGTCGGGGGCGCGGCGCGCGTGCGCACGTTCGATCTGATTGGTGTGGACGAGCCCGATATTCACCGAGTTGACCAGGATCTTGCGATCGGCGAGCTCCCACGCGAGCGCCTTGCTGAGCGCATAACAGGAGGCCCGATGCATCGTGGTGGCGAACAGCCCCGGAATCACCACGCGCCCGGCGATCGCGTTGACGTTGATCACGCGTGGCGCCGCGCTCTTTTCCAGCAGCGGCAGCGCGGCGCGTGTGCATCGCAACTGCCCGAGAACCTTGAGCTCGTAGTCGGCGATCAACTGCTCGTCGGTCAGCGAGGCGAAGGTCCCGTGCGTCGCGGCGCCGGCGTTGTTCACTAGGATGTCGAGGCGGCCGTAAGCGCGGCGGACTTCGTCGAAAAGCGCGGCGATATCGCCGGGCTTGCGGATGTCGCACTCCTTGACGACGCATCGCACGCCCTTGGCGACGATCTGGTCGCGCACCTTTGCTAGTTGGTCGGCGTGGCGCGAGCAGATCGCAAGCTCGCATCCCTCGCCCGCAAGCTCGACCGCGGTCGCCTCGCCGATTCCCATGCTCGCGCCGGTCACCAACGCCACTCTGCCCTTGAGTCCCAGGTCCATTTAGAGCCTCACGCGAAAGAAAGGGATTATCGCTCGAGCGCATGCCGCGACGAGCCATCTTTGCGGTGAGCTAGCACAGACATTTGCGATCCGCCACTTTCGGCGGCTCGACTCGATGCGGTCGAGAGGCGAAACCATCCTGAAAAAGCGAGGCCCAGCCCATGCTGGGCCGGGCCTGCAGATGTGGCGAGCGCGAGAACGTCGCTGCTACTTGACGATCAGCGAAACGGTATCGCCATCACCGGTCGGCGGCGAACCCGGTCCGACCACGGTGGTAAATCCCTTTCCGGTGACAGCGGTTCCGCCTCCGGTCCCCGGATGCTGGGTACAGGTCGGATCGAGATCCCCATCTTCCTGATAACAGATGTTTACCCTGACCGCACCGACCTTAAACGGCGTTGTGGCATTATCAGTGTTACAGGCCTGCGTCACGGATATGGTGCCGCCGGTGTCGCAGTTGACTACAGGACAGACCAGGGAATTGTCACATGCCGTCGTGTCGCAAAGTGTGACGGTCACCGAGCCGCTAATGGAATCGCAGCATTTGGGCTGTTGCAGGCTAGCGTGATCTTCTTGTTGGTAGGGCTCGCGTAAGCCGGCACCCGGGCCAGAGCCAGCCCCAGCAGGCATCCCACGGCGACAAGTATCTTGGTCCTTTTCATCGTTTCCTCCCTTTTCCTTCTGGTTTCGCTCTTAAGCTTTGCCCTACTCGCCAATTGCTTGATGTTACCGTCTCACAGTACCTCATTCATCCTGTGAAATTCTTTCAACTGTTTTATAACTATAATCTATCTCTATATATGTCTAAATAGAATTTGAAAAGATTTAACAATATATGATAGTGCAAAAGACTATATCATTCTTTATTAGGCTTATTGTGGCCATTCAGGTATTAGATAGCCGATTCTCGCTTCAACCACCCGATCGATGCGCGGGTCAGCGGATGGGCGCTTGCATGGCGCGGCCGCAACCGTTAACGCTTCGTGGGCATTGCGTTCATCGGCCACGCAAGCGTCCACCTCTGCGATGCGATTCACCGTCAGACTAACGATTGCGCTTTTGCTCGCGGCCGCCGCTGCGGCTGTTATCGCACCCTTTGTTGCGAACGCGCTCGGCGCCGCCGGTTACCGCTTCCCATTCCCGCGCATCTTCGATCGCGTCGTGATGGCGACGATGGCGGCGATGATGGCGCTTTGGGCGCGCCAATTGCGCCTCGCCCGTCTGCTCGGGCGCGGTTTCGCCGGTCCGCTCAACAATCTCGGCAGCGCAGTGCGCGGATTGGCGGTTGCGGCGGCGTCTATCGCGATACTGCTCGTGCTCGGTGCGATGTTTGGCGGGCGCGACGCGATGGGGACCGGCCAGGCGCTTGCGCGCGCGCCCAAGTACGTGGCCGGGGCGATCCTGATTGCGATAATCGAGGAAGGCTTCTTCCGCGCCTTCGTGCTGGGCGGGATGATAGAGGACTTCGGCCGTTACGGTGCGCTGGCGATCAGTTCGGCAATCTACGCGCTAGCGCATCTAGTGCGTTCGCCCGCACGCTTTTACGTGACGGGATTCGACGCGGCGGCGGGCTTTCACAACCTCGGCTCGAGCCTTGCGCAACTGGCCCATCCGGCGGCAGCGCTGCCCGCGCTCGTTGGGCTGTTTCTACTCGGGCTTGCGCTGGGCGAGGCTTATCTGCTGACCGGCAGCGTGTACTTCTCGGCAGGATTGCATGCCGGGCTGGTACTTGGGGTCAAGCTATGGCCTTATGGCGGCGCGCCGCGGGCCGCGCCGCCGCATTGGATCGCCGGATACGGACGACCAGCGCTGGTGACCGGTGCGGCGGCGTGGGCGATTTCGCTCGCCATCATCGCGCTGATGCCGCGGCTCGTCGGCAAGCGCGCCTAGACGCGAGGCGGAGCGCGCCGCGCGGCACGCTCCGCTTTCCTGGAAATCGGTTTCGTAACCGGCGTAGCGGACTCTACTGCACCAGCTTCAACGCCGCCTCGGCGCACTGCATGTCCTGCTCGACCGTGCCGCCGCTCACGCCAATCGCGCCGACGACTTCGCCAGCGATCTTGATCGGATAGCCGCCGCCGAACGCGGCGACGCGCGCGCGTCCCGGGATGCCCGCTACGAGCGCCGGGTCGCCCTTGATGAAATTGAAAAATTCGTGAGTCGGAAAGCCGAACAGCGCGGTGTAGGCCTTGCTCTGCGCGATCTCGATCGGAATAAGCGCCGCGCCGTCCATACGCACGAAGGCCTTCAGGTTTCCGCCCTCGTCGACGATCGCAACGCACTGCGGAATTTTGAGCTCGTTGGCCTTGGCGACCGCCGCATCGACCAGCTTCTGCGCGAAATCCGCGGTGATTGCGTGCTTCTCATATGTCTTGCTCATCGTGGAACGCCTCCAAGGTTTCTGAAATGCGCGTCAAACTCGGGCGCCGGGCATCGGCCGCCAGTCTATCGGGATTCTGTCGTATTGCCAGAACCTTTCGCGCGACGGGCGGCGAGTTAGCGCGTGGTTAATCCGCGGCGCCGCTGCGCGATCCTGCGGCGGGCCCCGCCGTGCGCGTCGTGCCGCGCGGTCCGTGGCGAAGGTTTGGGAACCAGCCGCAGCCGGCCGCTGAATTCGAGCGCGTAGCGGGAGCCCAGCGCAGCCTCCTCGGCGGGAATCCTCGTTCTCAGCAGCACCGCATTGGCGATCGAAAATACCGTCGCCGTTATCCAGCATCCCCGGATCATCGGCACGCATGCGATTTCGATGATCACCGCAAGATAGTTGGGATGGCGCATAAAGCGGTACGGCCCGCGGACCACCGGAGCGGCGCCGGGCAGCACGATGATACGCGTGTTCCAGCGCGAGCCCAGCGCCGCGATCGACCAGTAGCGGAGCGCCTGTGCTCCGAGCGCGGCGCCAAGCGCGGCCCATCCGAGCGCGCCCGGGAACGGACGCCGGAGCACGATCGCCTCGGCCGCCGCCGAGACCAGGAAGAGCGCGTGAAGCGCCGCCAGCGCCGGATAGTGGCCCCGTCCGCGCTCGACCGCGCCCATCGCGAATGCGCGACGCGCGTTGCGCGAGGCGAGCGCCAGATGAAACAGCCGCTCGAGCGCGAGCGCCGTGATGATCGCCAGGTACGCGCGGAGCGAGATCACCATCGGAGTAGCGCCAGCTCCGCGCAGAACCCCGGACCCATCGCGAGCATCACTCCATACTCGCCCGCCCGCGCCGCGCCCGCATCGAGGAGATCGTGCAGCACGAACAGCACCGAGGCCGAAGACAGGTTGCCGGTCGCCGCGAGCAGCCGCCACGAGCGGTCGAGCGCGCCGGGCGGAAGTTCGAGCGCCGCGGCGATCGCCTCGAGCACGCGATTTCCGCCGGTGTGCGCAATCCAGTGGGTTATGGCCGAACGCCCCAGGCCCTGCTCCGCGAGCATCGCGTCGACATCGCCGCCCAAGTGCTCGCGCACCAATTCCGGGATCGCGGGCGACAGCACGATCTTGAGTCCGCTTTCCACCACGTCCCATCCCATCATCCGCTCGCTGTCGCGATAGAAGACCGAACGGGTCGCGATGACCCGCGGGATCGCGCCGGCATCGCCGCAACGCGTGGCCGCGGCGCCGCCGGCCATCACCACCGCCGCTGCTCCGTCGCCGAACAGCGCCGAGGCGATGATATTGGCGACCGAGTCGTCGCTGCGCTGCAGGGTAAGCGAGCACAGCTCCGCCGAGACCACCATCGCGACCCGGTCCGGAAATCCGCGCAGCACGTCGGCGGCGCGCACCACCGCGGCCACTCCGCCCGCGCATCCGAGTCCGAAGATCGGCGTGCGCCGCACTTCAGCGCGCATCCCGAGCCGGTTAACGATTCGCGCATCAAGGCTCGGCGTCGCGATCCCGGTGCCGGTGACGAAGAACAGGTAGTCGACGTCGCGCGCGGTCATCCCGGCCGCCGCAAGCGCGCGCTCTGCCGCCGCTGCGCCCAATTCCGGCGCGACACACGCGTACGCGGCATTGGTCTTGGCAAACGAGTCGAGCGGCGGATATTCGCTGACCGGCAGCGCCAGGTATCGCCGATCGATCCGCACCGAGCGCTGGATCTGCTCGAAGGTCGAGCGCCAGCGCCGCGACTGCTCGTATTTCTCACCCCACAGCCCCTTGAGCAGGCTCGCGATCGACGCCTGCTCGACCACGTTGGGCGCAAGCGCGGTGGCGGCGGACAGAATCGCGGGCGCCGCGCCATGTTCTTCGGACACCGCGGCCGACGGGCCGGACCCGGGCGCTCGCACGGCGCTGGCTCCGCCAAATAGATCGAGGTTCATGATGATGCCTCTGGTTGGACTTCCGTAAAGAGAACGTGCGCCGCGGCGACGATGTTCCGCGGCCCAAGGGCTCGGATCGAAATAGCGCTGCTAGTGTGGCGTCCTGGAAATAAGTTTCATCCCAAGATCTGAGGGCTGTCGTTCCGAGCGCAGCGAAGAATCCCGGCTTCCACGAAAAACAAATGAAGATCAGGGATTCCTCGGTCGCCGACTCCCTCGGAATAACACCTTGAGGCTTTTCCGGAAAGATAAGTTATTTGCGGGACATCAAGACTAAGATATCGCTTTGGCGCGGGAATCGCGATGCCGCCGCGTTTCCTCGTACAACGGCGCCATACCGCGCGGCCGCGTGCGGTAGCGCCGATGCTGCCAGAGGAATTGCTCGGGATACCGGCGCACGATCTCTTCGATCGGGCGCAGAAAGCGCCGCGTGTTCTCGACGATGTCGGCCTCGGCGTCGGCGCTCTCCTGAAGCGCGACGAGGTCCTGGATGACGATGCGATGGCGGCGCTTGTCGGGCTCGCGCACGATGAAGACCGGGACCACCAGCGCGCCCGACTTTCGCACCAGCCGCGCGAGCGTGCGCGAGGTCGCCGCCGGCTCGCCAAAAAACGGCACGAACACCGCTTCGCCGCGCTTCGCGTTCTGATCGAACGGAACGCCCACCAATTCGCCGTCGGCGAGCGATTTGAGCACGGCGCGAGCGGCCGAGCGCTTGCGCACGACGTCCACTCCGGCGCGCTCGCGCACCCAGGTCATCAATGCGTCGCCGGCGAGGAAGCGCTGCGTGTGATGGACCAGGGTTATCGGATGGCCGTGAAGGGCGTGCGCGGCCGCCAGGAGCTCGAAGTTGCCGAAGTGCGCGCTCAGCACGACGATGCCGCGCCCCGGATAGAGCCGCTTGAGCTCGTCCCAGTAGTGGAAGCGCTCGTAGGTGACGTGCCGGACGAGCCGGCGGTGGAAAAACCCGGCCAGGCGCACGTACTCGGCGCCGCTGCGGCCGAGGTTCAGGTAGGAGGCGCGCACGATGCGCCGGAGTTCGCGCCCGGAGCGATCGGGAAACGCGATCCGGAGGTTGGTCATGCCGACCGCCACGTGGCGGCGATCGAGCAGATACGCGGCGTAGCCGCCGAGCATTCCGAGCGGATACAGGGCGAAGTCAGGCAGCAGGCTCAGCGCGTACACGGCCGCGCGCATCGCCTGGAATACAATCCAGTCCTTGCGGCCGAGTTTGAGCCCGGCAAGCGGGGGGCGCTCGCGGCGGACGCTGCCCTTGCACGCAGATTGGGACGGATCGGCGCCGTCCGTCTCCTCGCCGGGCGCGTCCAGCGTGTCGCCGTTGCCGCGTGTGCCGTTGGCGGCAGCCGCGCCGCCGCTGGAGCGATTTTCGGTCAGGTCGCCGGCGAGGCTTTGGGTCACAGGCTTTGCCGCTCGCGCTTGGGGGCCTTGGCGATCACGACCAGGCCCGAGTCGGTGACATGAAAGCGCTGGCGGTCGCGCTCGAGATCGTAACCGATCTCGTCGCCCTCGGAGATGTAAACGTTCTTGTCGATGATCGCGCGGCGCACGCGGGCGTGGCGGCCGATCTCGCTGTAATCCATGATCACCGAATCCTCGACCAGGCTCCACGAGTGGACGAAAACCGAACGGCCGAGCACCGAGTTGCGCACGGTGCCGCCCGACACGATGCATCCTTCGGAGACGACCGAATGCAGCGCTTCGCCCCGCCGCCCGTGCTCGTCGAAGACGAACTTGGCCGGCGGCTGATCGTAGTAGGCCGTGCGCAACGGCCAGCGCTGGTTGTAGAGGTTGAGATGGGGCCGCGCGTCGCGCAGATCCATGTTGGCTTCGTAGTAGGCGTCGATCGTGCCGACGTCGCGCCAGTAGCTCAGGTTGACCTCGGAATCGCCCTGGATGCGATTGGTCATGAAGTTATAGGCGTAGATGGGAACCCGTTCAATCAGGCGCGGGATGAGATCGCGGCCGAAGTCGTGATGGCTCGAAGCGATGGTCGAGTCCTCCTCCAGCGCGCGGCGCAGGACTTCGGGATTGAACAGATAGTTGCCCATCGAAGCGAGGCACTGTCCGGGCGCCCCGGGCATCGCACGCGCGCTCGACGGTTTCTCCTGAAAACCCGAAACGCGCAATCCCGAGTCGACCTGGACGATTCCGAACTGGTCGGCTTCCTCGATTCGGACCGGGATGGTGGCGACGGTTATGGCGGCCTTGCGCTCGAGATGGAACTCGATCATCTGCTGCACGTCCATCCGGTAGATATGGTCGGCGCCGAAGACCGCGACGAGGTCGGGATTATTGTCTTCCAGCAGGTTGAGGTTCTGAAAGATGGCGTCGGCGGTGCCCTGGTACCAGCTCTCGCCCATCCGCATCTGGGCGGGAACCGGGGTGACGAACTGGTCGGTCAGTATCCCGCCGAACTGCCATCCGTCCTTGAGATGCTCGATAAGCGACTGGGAGCGCCATTGCACCAGCACGTAAATCGCGTAAATTCGCGAGTTTACAAGATTCGAAAGCACGAAATCGATAATCCGGTACTTGCCGCCAAAAGGCACAGCCGGCTTGGCGCGGTCGCGGGTCAGCGGGTGCAGCCTGCTGCCCAGCCCTCCGGCCATCACCATCGCAAGAGTCCTCATTGCCCCACCCTTCGTTGCATCTCAGCCCAGATTCACCAAGCGATCATCAGACCATAATCGGAAAAGGCCGCTCGTCTCGTATAATGTCGCAAAGGGTAGCATTTCAAAAGTGGCTTAATCGGCGACGGATTCTGAGTCATTTTGCCAGAAATTAGAGAGCATTGTTGCAAAAAGGGCTCATTGTGCGAAAATTGCTCGACTTTCGGTCAGATCATCCTGACCGCCCCTAAGTGTCGGATTTATAGATATTTTCCTGAAAATCGAACGCCAAATCAGCCTAGGCACATGGCTTGCTTGAAACTTTTGACTGCGTTTTACGTCTAATTGACCAGCGCGGCTGATAGAACCTACAGACGCGGCAAGGAGATAGCTCAATGCAAACCGCGACAACCACTGAAACCAAGAGCGCCGAGCGGCCGGGAGTCGTTTACCGGACCGTATGCCAGAACCCAGGATGCGGAGCTACCTTTGACCTGCGCATCACTCCCCAGAACGCGAGCCTCCTGAGCGGCACTATGGCGTGCCCGCGGTGCCGCCGGCACGGGGGAATGCTGAAGCCACAGGGTCGGCTGGGCAACAAGCTATTCGCGGCCAAGCTGCTTTACCGGGCGACCGGTGTGGCCTCGACGCGTGCCGAGGACGAGGAACCGCTGTTCGGCGAGGATCAACCCTAGTAGCCAGGGACGGAACGGCCGATTGGCTGTTAAATCGGCTGCGGATGGTTTAGCCTAGCAATTACCGCTCTGCATCGATGACCCCTGAAAAGCAGGCGCGCCGCCCATCGGGACGGCGCGCCTGTCGCTTTTCCAACCTGCGAAAATCGTCTAGCAGAATTCGCGACCGCGAGAGCTAGACGCCGGCGAGCGGTTCGATCGTCACGCCTTGGAGGGACTGGATGCTCGGCCGCTCCAACAGCCGCCTTATCCACGCGTCGACGTTGGGACGATTGGTTCCCGTCTGGACTCCCAATTCGCCCAATACCAGCATGCGCGGCGCGAACCCGATGTCGGCGACCGAAAACTCTCCGGCCAGAAACTGCTGTCCGGTCAGCTCGTGATTGAGATAGTCCAGCGCGCGCTCGATCGAACGATGCAGCCGCTGGAGGCGTCCCTGGTCGCGCTCGCCCTCCGCCCGCGCCATCTCGGTCATGAGTTGTCCAACCTGCGGCGTGAACGAGGTATCGGCGAAGTCCTCGAACAGCCGCGCCCGCGCGCGCTGCGCGCTCGAGCCGATTGTCGGCAGCACGGGCGGTTCCGGATATTCGTCCTCCAGATATTCGTTGATGATCGTCGAATCGTAGACTGTGGTGTCTTCGTCGACCAGCACCGGAACCCGGGCAAACGGGTTCAGCCGGAGGAATTCGGGGCGCCGTTGGTCATTCTGGGCGAAGTCAATCTGGATGAGCTCGTAGGTCAGGCTCTTTTCCGCCAGAACAATCCGCACCTTTTGACCGAACGGGCAGGGCAGGAAATCGTAAAGTTTCATCATACCCGGATGGCCTTTATGACGCCGCCACAGTGAGCTTCACGCCAGCTTCAACCTCCGGGTCGAGCCTCACCGTGACGGTGAACTCGCCAAGCTGCTTGATCGGCTCAGCCAACATTATTTTTCGCCGCTCGATCTCGAATCCGTGCTCGCGCAACGCCCGTTCGATATCGATATTGGTTACCGAGCCGAAGAGCTTGCCCTCTTCGCCCGCGTTGGCGCCGATGGTGAGCATCAACGCCTCGAGCTGCTGCTTGAGCTTGACCGCCGTTCCCTTGTTCGCCTCGCGCCGCAGCATCGCGAGGTTCTTCTGATGCTCGAAGGCGCGCAGGTTTCTGGAACTGGCCTCGACTGCGAGGCGCCGCGGCAGCAGATAGTTGCGAGCGTACCCGGCGCGGACTCTGACTACGTCTCCGGCACGCCCCAGGTTGGGCACTTCTTCACTCAAAATCACTTGCACGTTCATAAGTTTTTGATCGCCGAAATCGCCTTTCCCGGCTAGAAAAAATCGCCGAAGCTGCCCGCCTCCTGGCTCGGCGGCTTGAGCCGCCGGAAATCCACCCAGAGATCGAAAATGCCGGCCGCGCATACCAGCACCGCGAGCACCGGCTGGATTATTGTAACAAAATAGATGAGCCCCCGGACCCAAGGCGGAATCGCCAGGGCCTTGAAGTAAAAGGCCATGATCGCCAGCCCCTGGCAGAAATACACCGCAGCCACGCACACGAATGCGTCCATCGCCGCCACCGCCAGCGCCGGCACCGGAACGAACATCCCGAACCCCGCCGCCAGCAACACCCAAATGAACCACTCCGGCGTCGACCAGCGCGCCAGGTCGCCAAAGAGCGGGTAGCCGAGCCGCTGCCGGCCGCCCATCCGCCAGAATATCGCCAGATTCAGCAGCGCGCCGAAACCTGCCGACAGAGCAACCAGCGCCGGGCATAGCCGCATCATCATGTCGAGCAGTCCGGCCTCCGCGTCGCGCTCCATTCCGGTTTCGATTCCCAGCACTTTGTAGAAATCGTGTCCGCGCGCCATTCCGGAGGCCAACACGTCGTGGATCTCCCGCGCCAGCCCCTCGGCCGAACCCGCCATCGCAAAGGCCGCAATCACACTCGCCGCCAGCACCGCGGCGCCGGTCACCATCACGATCGTCTCGAAGGGCTTGCGCCGCTCGAGCATGTCGCACATCACGGCCGCGGCAAGCCCGAAAGTCAGCACATAGCCGAGCGCCGCGAGCCATCCGCCGAGCGCGACCACCGCCGCGCCAGCCAGCGCGATCACCGCCGCCGCGCGCAATCGCGCTCCGGCAAAGCCCACCGAAAAAAGCAGAACCGGCGCCGGTGCGAACAGCGAGGAGATCGCGCCCACGAGCGGGATCACCGCCGCCGCCAGGTAAAGTGCGGCAGACAGGAAGGCGGCGCGAATCGCACCAACCAGCAGCCCGACGATTGCCCGTGCGCTTCTCACCGCTCGCTCGTCATTCCCCGTTAGCCCAAGGTCGAAAAGGGCAGCAGCGCGATCACCCGCGCCCGCTTGATCGCGACCGCGAGTTGCCGCTGATGGCGCGCGCAGTTACCGGAGGTCCGGCTGGGCACGATCTTGCCGCCCTCGGTGATGAAGTTCTGCAGCGTGCGCACGTCCTTGTAATCCACCTTCAGCCCCTTGTCGGCGCAGAAGCGGCATACTTTGCGCCGGCCACCGCCGGGGCGCCGGCGCATCCCGCCTCGCTCACCGCCGCGCCCTTCGCCGCCCCCCTGGCGCTCGCCATCCCCGCGCGGGCCTCCGGGACGTCCGCGGCCGTGCTCATGACTACCGTGTCCGGGGCCTTGCTCTGTCCTTTCTTCGTCGGCCATTTTTTCCCTGTCAAATCAACGTCGAATCGTATCCTGATGCAGCCGTTGAGACTGCCTGCCTGGTTTCACGGGACCGCGTCGGCCGCGACCTCGCTTATCGCAGACGCCAGCACCTCGACGCCGCTTCCCGCGGACGACCATCGAGCACCGCGCACCGCGCGCAGCGCTCCCGTCACTCTAAGCGTCGCTCCGGCGGTGACCCGCGCGCCGATCTCCCGCGCGTCCTCGCCCGCCATCACGACTCCCAGCTTTAAAACTTCGCGGCCTTCGCCGCAGTTCACTTCGACCCTTAAAACCGGCGTGCCGGCGGGCGTAGTCCGCACCTCGGGCGCGGAAACTGCTACCCCGATCAGTTCAATCCTGCTTCGGCTCACCCGCGGGATTCGCCTCGCCTCCGGCGGCCGCGGCCGCTCCTTCAGTCTGTTCGGACGCGGCCTTCTGCGCGACCTCAGCCTCGCCCGCCGCCTCTTCGGCAGAGAGATTGGCGGCTGGCGGGCCGGAACTTACTTCGCCCGCCGGACGCTCGGCCGCGGCGGCGGCGGCCGCCACTCTTGCCTCGGCCGCAGCCTTGGCCTCGGCAGCGCGATGGAGCCGCGCTTCGATTTCGGCGCGCACCTTGGCGGTATCGACCTCGGGATCGAGCAGCACCGACAGGTAACGCAGCACGCTATCGGAGAGTTTAAGGTTGCGTTCAACCTCGTTCATCACCGCGCCGTCGGCGGCATAATCGAGCCGGACGTAATAGCCGCGGCGTTCGTTGTGAATCCGGTAGGCGAGCTCGCGAAAGCCCCATTCGTCCGTCTCGAGCATCTCGCCGCCGCCGGCGCCGATCAAACCCTCGAAACGCTTGATGCTGTCTTTGACCTGAGGCTCGCCCAGATCCGAGCGAAGGATGAAAATAGTCTCGTAGCGCCGCACGCGGCAGCCTCCTTGTGGATTCCAGCCCCCAGAGGGAGCAAGGAGCAGGCGCTTACACTAACATCCAAGAATCCCGCCCTTCAAGCTGCAAGCCAAAGAAAAACCCGAAAAAATGGGCGTCGAAGATGTCGTTTTCCGCAAACTAGCGGAGGGTCTTTGGACTCGCGGTTACAGATTTCTCCGGTAAGTGACGAAGTTTCCCGTCACCCGCGCGCCCAGCGCGGCCGCCGTACGCCGCGACGCCCAGTTGTCGTCGAGCACCAACGTGTAGCCGGCATAGCGCATCCCGCTCTGCGCCATCGTCACAAACGAGCGCGCCGCCATCGCGAGGGCGACGCCCTTGCCGCGCGCCTGCTCGAGCACGCCGATATTGATAAGCGCGCCGCGTGTGCCACCGCCGCGCTCGGGATGCAGTTTGACGCCTGGACGAACCTGCGCGAGCGCCGGACTCAGGTCCGGCACGGAGAAGACCACGCCGATAACTTCGCGATTGGCTACCGCGACCATCGACAGGTCGCCGACCGCGGTGCCGTGCAACGGCGCCATCATCGGACGCACTTCGTCGCGGCTTATCGGGTTCCATCCCCAATGGCGGACGAACGCCGCATTAGTGACCGCGGTCCACGCGTCGACCGCGGCGAGGAATCCGTATTCGCGCCAGCTCTTTATGGCGACTCCGGCGGTGCGCGCCGCTTCGATCATCCGCGCGTAGCGCGCGAGCATCTCGCTGGTCAACGGCGCGGTGTAATCTATCTGACCCTTCTCGGTCTCGAAGCCGGCGTTCTTGAGATAGCGATGGTAGTACTCGGGATTGCCGCGCAGCAGGAATGAGGGCAGGCTGCCGTAGTTATCGATCGCATAGGGATAGTCGAGAAAAGCGGCGAATCCGCTGCGCACCGATTCCATCTTTGCGCGGGCGAGCCATTCCATCGCGCGCGTCAACATCGTACCAACCGCGCCGTCTTCGCCGGCGGCGGCCTCGAAATGGATTAGCTGGCCCACGCGCTCGCCCCAGTGGCTGATATAGCGGCGATTGATCACGGCGCTTACGCGCGCCACCAGGTGGCCGTTGCTCCAGGCGCAAAACGGCTGCAATCCGAGATAAGGCGCGGTCAGCGTGCGTCCGGAAAGAAGGTCAATCTCGTTGCGGATGTCGGGCGGCCACCAGGCTTCGCGGTCGGCGTAGACCTCGTAGGGCAGACGAGCGAATTCCTCGAACGCCTGGGGGGTATTGATCGCCTCGATCCGTATGTTGGCGGCGGCGCTCACGCTTCAAAGCATAGCATTGCCCGCGCCCTCGACGATCGGCAAGAGCGAAAGGGAACTTAGCCGCAGATCAGCCGGTTTATCCGAAATCGGCACCGGCGCGCCGCTGAATGTTCGCAGCAGGACGCCGTGCGACCTCGCAATTCACAATTCCCCCCTCCGGTCCGGTCCGCGGCGTGCAGATAATTCGTACGGCGCGGCCGGATCGGCCTCCCCCGCCGTCGCAACGGCCGCCAGTGCCGCTTCGCATCTCCGGCGCGCTTCGTCGGCCGTCGCGGCCAGCACCTCGAACGCCGGAATACTGTCGTCCCACTCGACAAGCGTCGCAACGCGGCCGAAACGCCCAATCGCGTGCTCATAGAGTCCCCAAACCTCGGGTCGAATCGGATGATCGTGCGTGTCGAGCAGGTAATTGCCGTGGTCGCTGTGGCCTGCAAGATGAAACTGCACCACGCGGTCAGCCGGGATGGCGTCGATGTAACGCAAGGGGTCGAAGCGATGGTTGAAGGCGCTCACGAAAATGTTGTTGATGTCGAGCAGGATCGCGCAGTCGGCCTCTTCCGCGACGGCGCGAAGAAACTCCCATTCGGCGAGGCGCGAGGCGCGAAACGCCATGTAGCTCGACACGTTCTCGATAAGGATCGTGCGTTCGAGGATATCCTGGACCTCGCGGATGCGCCGGGCGACGTGACGCACGGCCTCCTCGGTGTAGGGCAGCGGCAGCAGATCGTGCAGATTGCGACCGCCGACACCGGTCCAGCACAAATGGTCCGAAACCCAGGCCGGCTCGACACGCCGGGCCAACGCGCCAAGTGCGTCGAGGTAGGAGCGGTTGAGCGGATCGCTCGAGCCGATCGAGAGCGACACGCCGTGCATCACGACCGGGTAGCTTGCGCGCACGCCGTCGAGCACTTCAAGCGGGCGCCCGCCCTCGACCATGAAGTTTTCCGATATGACCTCGAACCAGTCCACCGAACACAGATCGTGCGAAGACGCATCGTCCGACGTGCGCCGCTCGAGAATCCGGGCATAATGCGGCCGGCGCAGACCGACGCCGAATCCCAGTTGGTGGAAATCCGCGCGCTTCAACCCTACATCGCCTTGGCCGGCGTCTTCTCCGGCTTGCCGCCCTGATCCGTGCAGGCCTTGACCGAGGCGGACGTCACCCACCCTTTGCCCTTGCATGAGTTCTGACCCATGCAACCATTGTTGGCTGTCTGGCACGCGCTCTGGCCTTTGCAGCTATTGCCGCCGATGCACTTGACGCTGGCTGCCTCGGTGGAATTCCCCGAGGAGCTTTGCGCAAGGAGCGGCGTGCTCAAAAACATCGCGCCCACCGCCGCGGCCAGAACCGCGCCGGCTATAGTGCTGCGATCCATCGTTTTTCTCCTCTTTCGCGCCGGTTCCGGCGCCGACAGATGACATCCTCGATGGCTCAAATACGCATTCGCCGGCCGGATGATGCGACTTCGGCGGCCGCTGGTCCGTAACCTTCGACCAACTTGCGCAAGTATATTTAACTCGGGTATGGCAGGCCAAGGTTCCTTCCGTCAAAATCGGGAACTTTTCCGCCGTCAGCGGCGTTTGACTTGACGGTGGTGGTATATGTTGGTGCTCGCTGAATATGGCGGAAAAAGGGGGCAGCGAAAAGCGCGGGCTCTTCGAACGCGAGGCGCTGCCTCACGTCGACGCGCTGTACTCGGCGGCCCTGCGGCTGTCGCGTAATCCCGACGACGCTCGCGATCTTTTGCAGGAGACCGTGCTGCGCGCGTATCGTTTTTTTCATCAGTACACCCCGGGCACCAACTGCCGCGCGTGGCTGTTGACCATCTTGTACAACAACTTCCGCAACGGCTACCGCGGCGCCGATCGCGAACAGGTCGCGCTCTCGCCCGAGGATTTCGAACGCGCCGTCGAGGGCTTGAGCGCGCGCGGCGAGCAGAAGGTGAGCAACCCCGAGATGCTTATCTCGGAGAAGGTTCTGGACCACGAAGTTGCCGCCGCGCTCAACGCCCTACCCGAGGACTTTCGCACGGTGCTGATGCTGGTCGACGTGCAGGAACTCAACTACCAGGAGGTCGCGCAAGTCCTCGAAATACCTATCGGGACGGTCAAATCGCGGGTTTCGCGCGGGCGCCAGATGATGCGGGTTGCGCTCGGCGCGTTCGCCCGCCGGCGCGGACTGGTCCGCTAGGCGGATCGTCGAGTGTATTCAGATGACTCGCGCTTGCGTGTATAAGCAAGGGAAACCGTGAATTGCGAGGAGTACATCACCAACTACCTCTCTGCGCATGCCGACGGCGAATTGACGCGAGCCGAAGAGCGCGCGGTCATTCAGCATCTGGGCAGCGGATTGGACGACGGATGCACCCGATGCCGGGTGCGCCTGGTCGAGGAGCGGCTGTTGAAGGCGCTGATACGCCGCCAGGCCGCCACGGTGAAAACCCCCGAAGAGATACAAGCGCGGATCAATGCCGCGCTCGATCGCATCGATCACGGATCCGTGCCAGGCCGGCTTGGCCGGGCTGTGATGCGCGAACTCAAGCGTCCGCGCACCTGGGCCCCGCTCGCCGCGGCGGCAATGCTGGTGGTCGTGGTATGGGCGGGCGGCGGCCTGCCCGGCTTGCATCGGGAGACCCCGTCTTCGGGCGTCAGCGCGATCCCTGCAAGCGAGGCGCTTGACCAGGCCGTGTACAGCTACGAGACGTTCGAGACCGCGTTCAGGCCGACCGTACCGTCGGCCTCGCTGGCGGATATCGCGATGGCTTATGGCTCGGCAGAGATGCCGGACCTGATGTGGAACTTCGAGTTAGCCGGCTACGGCGTCGTCGGCGGTCGAATCGACCGGCTGCCGGACGGCAATCCGGTCACCTACACGCTCTACCGTGGACGCAACGGCGACATCCTGTGCACGCGCTACAAGGCGAGCGACTTCGCCACGCCGCCGGGCAAGATCGGCGAGATCCACGGCCATCTACTTTACGAATACGAGGGCTATAGTCTCTGCGTGACAGTGTCGGAGCAGGGCCATTTCATCTGCGTGCTCACGACGAGCGAGCCGATGGACGAGTTCAAACACGACATCTCGCTCGCGCAGGCGTTCAGCGTCCAGCGCTAAGCCAACGACATCCCGCGCGCAGCCGGATGAGCGCGCTCAGCGGCCGAGCGCGTTGTCGGCCGCTTCGAACAGGCGCAACTGATGCGGTGCGTGATTAGCCGGAATCTCTACCGGATATTTGCCCGTGAAGCAGGCGTCACAAAAGCCTTCGCGCGGGCCGTCCAGGAATGAGTACAGACCTTCCCAGCTGAGGTAATCGAGCGAGTCGGCCGTGATGTAGTTGCGGATCTCCTCGATCGAGTGGCTCGAAGCAAGCAACTCTTCGCGAGTCGGGGTGTCGATTCCGTAAAAGCAGGAGTTGGTGGTGGGCGGCGCCGCGATCCGCATATGGACCTCGCGCGCACCCGCCTGCCGCAACATCGGGATCACCTTGCGCAGCGTGGTGCCGCGCACCAGCGAATCCTCCACCAGCACCACGCGCCTGCCGCGCAGCAGCTCGGAGACCGGGTTGAACTTTATCTTGACGCCGAAGTGGCGAATCGACTGGCGCGGCTCGATAAAGGTCCGTCCCACGTAGTGGCTGCGCACCAGGCCCATCTCGAACGGCAGCCCGGATTGCTCGGCATAGCCGAGCGCGGCGGCGTTGCCCGAGTCGGGCACCGGCACGACGATATCGGCGTCGGCCGGGCATTGGCGGGCTAGCGCGCGCCCCTGCAGCTTGCGCACCTGGTACACATTGCGCCCGTAGAGCAGGCTGTCGGGACGGGAGAAGTAAACGTACTCGAAGATGCATCGCCGCGTCGGCGCCGGCGGAAACGGACGCAGCGAGCGCACGCCCTCGTCGCTTATCACCACCATCTCGCCGGGCTCGATCTCGCGGATGTAGTCCGCGCGCACCAGGTCGAGCGCACAGGTTTCCGAGGCCACGATCGGCGCGCCGTTGAGCGAGCCCAGCACCAGCGGGCGAAAGCCGAACGGGTCGCGCACCGCGAGCATCTCGCGCTGCGCCAGCACCACCAGGGAGTATGCTCCGCGCACCTGGGCGAGCGCCTCGGCCACGCGCTCGGCCAGCGTGGGCGCGCGCGATCCGGCGATCAGATGGATAATCACCTCGCTGTCGGAAGAGGACTGGAAGAGCGAACCATTGGCCTCGAGCCGCTCGCGCAGCTCGGCGAAATTCACCAGGTTGCCGTTATGCGCGAGCGCGAGGCCGCCGCCCGCGTATTCGACCACCAGCGGCTGGCAATTCTTGAGCGTCGTCGAGCCGGTGGTGGAGTAGCGATTGTGGCCGATGGCCGCGGTCCCCTCGAGCCGATTGATCACGTCGCTGTTGAAGATGTCAGCGACCAGACCCATCCCGCGATGCGAGATCAGGGACTTGCCGTTGGAGGAGACGATACCGGCGGATTCCTGCCCCCGATGCTGCAGCGCATACATGCCGAGGTAGGCGAGATTGGCGGCCTCGGGATGGCCGAAGACGCCGAAGACGCCGCACTCCTCGTGAAAGGCGTCGAGGTTGGATTCCTCGGGCGAGACTTCGACAAACAGCTCCGAAGGCTCCTTCGAGAGTTCTTGCGCCTGGACTTCATCCATTTGCGGCAAGCCTCCGCACGATCGCCTGTTCGTGGATTTGTCTCAACTCGCGCACGTCCTCGTCGATCGCGTTTGCAATCCTAAGGCGCGGCCCGTCAATCACGCGTCCCATCACCGTGAACTCGACTCCGCCGAACAATTCGCGGAGCGCTTCGACCTCATCGGCGGCGGCTGACAGCACCACCGAAGAAGCGCCCTCGCCAAAAAACACTTCAGCCCCAACCGGCTCCGGCATCCCGTCGATCTCCGCGCCCAGGACGCCGTCGGGATTGAAGCAACACTCCGCCAGCGTAACCGCCAGTCCACCTTCCGCAACGTCGTGAGCCGATCTTATCAACCCGCGATCGGCGGCGGCAACCAGCCCCTCGACAAGCGCGCGCTCGCGTTTGAGGTCGAGTCGTGCAAGGGCTCCGCCATCGGTCTGGAAAACGGCCGCGTATTCGCTCGCCGCCAGCTTCGCCGGCGCAGTCCGCAGCAGTATAACCACGTCGCCCGGACGCTTGAAAAAATGGGTCACACGCCGGTTGGCGTCTTCGATCACTCCGAGCATCGCGATCGTCGGCGTGGGCGGAATCGCGCGGCCCTCGGTCTCGTTATAGAAGCTGACGTTGCCGCTGACCACCGGCGTTTCAAGCGCGAGCGCGGCGTCGCGTATGCCCTCTACGCCGCGGATGAACTGCCACATGATCTCGGGGCGTTCCGGATTGCCATAATTGAGGCAGTTCGTAAGCCCGATCGCCCGGGCGCCCGCGCAGGCAACGTTGCGCGCCGCCTCGACCACGGTCGCAGCCGCGCCGACGTAAGGATCCAGCGCGCAGGCGCGCGGATTGGAGTCGACCTTGAGCGCGACCGCACGATTCGTTCCCTTGATCCTGAGCACCGCGGCGTCGCCGCCCGGCCCCATCATCGTGTTGCTCTGCACGATCGAGTCGTACTGGCGATAGACCCATCGCTTCGAGCCGACGTTCGGGCTGTCGAGCAATCGGCGCAAAGCTTCGCTCGGCGGCGGTTCGGAAGCCGCGCCCGCGGCAGCGCTTGATGCGGACGCCGGATTCGAAGGCTCGCGCGCCGGACGATCGTAAACCGGCGCCTCGTCGGTCAGCGCGACCGCCGGAATGTCAGCGACCAGCTTTCCGCGCCAGCGCACCCGCCAACGCCGATCCTCGGTGATCTTGCCGACCACGACCGCGTGAAGGTCCCAGCGCGCGAAGATCGCGGCGAGTTCGGCCTCGCGTCCGCGCTCGGCCACCAGCAGCATCCGTTCCTGCGACTCCGAGAGCAGAATTTCGTACGGCGTAAGCCCGGCTTCGCGCAGCGGAATCCGGTCGAGGTCGAGTTCGATTCCCAACTCGCCGCGCGCCGCCATCTCGCTCGACGACGAGGTAAGCCCGGCGGCGCCCATGTCCTGGATTGCGACGATCGCGCCGCTTCGCATCGCCTCCAGGCACGCCTCGATCAGCAGCTTTTCCGTGAACGGATCGCCGACCTGCACGGTCGGGCGCTTCGCCTCGCTGGTCGCATCGAACTCGGCTGAGGCGAGCAGGCTCGCGCCATGGATTCCGTCGCGTCCGGTGGCCGAACCGACGTACATCACCGGGTTACCCGGACCTTTAGCGCGCGCGCTCTGCAATTCGCCGCGCCGCGCGAGTCCCAGGCAAAATGCGTTGACCAGGATGTTGCCGTTGTAGGCCGCGTCGAACATGACCTCGCCGCCCACCGTCGGGACGCCCACGCAGTTCCCGTAACCGCCGATTCCGCCGACCACGCCACTCAGCAGGTAGCGCGTGCGCGGATGATCGCACGCGCCGAACTTCAGCGAATCCATGCTCGCCATCGGCCGCGCGCCCATCGTGAAGATGTCGCGCAGGATCCCGCCGACGCCGGTTGCGGCGCCCTGGTAGGGTTCGACGAACGACGGATGGTTGTGGCTTTCTATCTTGAACACCGCGACCCATCCGTCGCCGACGTCGAGCGCGCCGGCGTTCTCGCCCGGCCCGCCGATCACGCGCTGCCCCTTGTTGGGCATCATCCGCAAATGGCGCCGCGAGGACTTGTACGAGCAGTGTTCCGACCACATCACCGAAAAAACGCCAAGCTCGGTGAAAGTCGGCGTGCGCCCGAGCCATCGCTCGATCGCCCGGTACTCCTCGTCGGTAAGGCCGTGCGCGCGGGCCTGCTCGAGATCGGCTGCGGGCTCGCCTGCAAGCCCGACCGGCCTCTCGGCGATCGTCGCGGCGCTCATGCCGAGGTTCTGGAAGCAGCGGCGCCCGCAACCCGGGCGCGCGGCCGTTCGGCGCTCGTCACGATCGAACGAAAGATCTTCAGCCCGTCCTCGCCGCCGAGCGCAGCCTCGACCGCGTGTTCGGGATGGGGCATCAGGCCGAAGACGTTGAAGTTTTCGTTGGCAACGCCGGCAATCGCGCGGGTCGAGCCGTTGGGATTCGCGTCATCGCGCTCGCGGCCGGCGGCGTCGGTGTAGCGCAGCAGCACCTGCCCGCGCGCTTCCATCGCGCGAAGTTCGTCGGCCGGCGCCACGTAGAGGCCTTCGCCGTGCTTGATCGGCAGGCGCAGCACCTCGCCCTCGCGCGCCGCGCAGGTAAACGGCGTCGTGGCGTTTTCGACCCTCACGTTGACCCGCTCGCAGATGAAGGAGAGCGAGCGGTTGCGCATCAGCGCGCCGGGCAGCAGATGAGCCTCGCACAGAATCTGGAAACCGTTGCAGATGCCGAGCACCAGGCCGCCGTCATTGGCGAAACGCACGACGCTTTTCATGATCGGAGCGAACCGCGCGATCGCCCCGCAGCGCAGGTAGTCGCCGTAGCTGAAGCCGCCCGGGAGCACCACGCATTGCACGCCGGCCAGGTCCTCGTCCTTGTGCCAGAGCGAGAGCGCCTCCTGCCCCATCACGTGGCCGAGCGCCCACAGCGTGTCGGCGTCATCGAGCGACCCGGGAAAACGGACCACGCCCCACTTCACCGCGGTCCGCCCTCTTGCGGTCCGCCCTCTTGCGGTTCGATCTCGAAGGTATAGTCCTCGATATTCGGATTGGTAAGCAGCTGCCCGCACATCCGACGGACGGTCTCGCGCGCCTGCTCGAGGCTCGGGGAATCCAGTTCCAGCACTATATAGCGGCCGACGTGGACCGCGCCGACGCCGCCGAAGCCGAGGCTCTTAAGCGACTGCTCGACCGCACGCCCCTGCGGGTCGAGAATTCCCTTGCGCGACGTGACGAAAACCTTGACCAGCAACTCAGCGCCTCTGCGCATTCGGCGCAATTCGCCGGCCGCGCCGTTCGCTCAATTCGAGACCCGCTGGAGCATCTCGTGGTACGCGCCCTCGACGTCGCCCAGGTCGCGGCGGAAGCGGTCCTTGTCGAGCTTCTTCAGCGTCGCCTTGTCCCAGAAGCGGCAGGTATCCGGACAGATCTCGTCGCCGAGGAGGATTTTGCCGTGATGGCGTCCGAACTCCAGCTTGAAGTCGACCAGGATCACGCCGCGCTCGTCGAGAAACCTGCTCAGCACTTCATTGACCTTGAGCGCCATCGCGTGAATCGTGTCGAGTTCCTCCTGGGTGGCCCAGCCGAACAGCACCGCGTGCTCGGGATAGATCAGCGGATCGTCGAGCGGGTCGGACTTGTAATAGTACTCGACGATCGGATGCTTCAGCTTCTCGCCTTCCTCGCGGCCCAGCCGCTTGGCCATCGAGCCCGCCACGATATTGCGCACCACGGTCTCGGCCGGGATGATTTCGAGCCGCCGGCAGAGCATCTCGCGATCGCCCAGGCGGCGCAGGAAGTGGGTCGGGACGCCGTTGCGTTCGAGCAGCGTGAAGAACAGCTCCGAGATGCGGTTGTTCATCACGCCCTTGTCCTCGATCGTGCCGCGCTTCTTGGCGTTGAACGCGGTCGCGTCGTCCTTGAAGTAGGCGATTACCAGGTCGGGGTCGGCCGTCGCATAGAGCTTCTTGGCCTTGCCCTCGTAAAACATTTCTAGCTTCTGCGGAGCGTCTTCCACGGCATCTCTCCGTTTAGGGGGAATCACAATTTCATGAACGGCCGATAAATAATGAAGTAGCCGACCGGTGCCCGCGCCACAAACCTTTGCGGCAGAGCTTTGTTCACAGAGCGCGGCGCTTGTGCACAATCACGAGCCGTCCGCATCTAATTTCCGGATTTGCCGGGCGCAAAGCGCTCAACCAGTTCGGCGGCAAGTCCAACGTAACCACGCGGCTCCAGCTTCTCAAGCCGGGCTTTGACCTCGGCCGGCAGCTTGAGCCCCGCGATAAACCCGCGCATCGCCTGACGGTCGATTGCGCGCCCGCGGGTCAGCTCCTTCAGCCGCTCATAGGGATCTTCCAGCCCCTGCCGCCGCATCACCGTCTGCACCGCCTCGGCCAGCACCTCCCACGCGCCTTCGGCCTCGACCTCCGCGGCGATCCGCGCGGGATTCAGCTCGACGCGGCCGAGGCCGCGCGAAAGCGCGTCGAGCGCGACCATCAGATGGCCGAACGCGGCGCCCATCGCGCGCATGGCCGTGCTGTCGCTCAGATCGCGCTGCCATCGCGAAACCGGGAGCTTGACCGCCAGATGCTGAAACAGCGCCGTTGCGACGCCCAGGTTGCCCTCGCAATTCTCGAAGTCGATCGGATTGACCTTGTGCGGCATCACCGAGGAGCCGACCTCGCCCTTGACCGTGCGCTGGCCGAAATAGCCGAGCGCGATATATCCCCACATGTCGCGGGCGAACCCGAGCAGGATGGTGTCGATGCGCGCCACCAGGTCGAACAGCTCGGCGATAAAGTCGTGGCTTTCGATTTGGGTCGTGAGCGGATTCCACACGAGGCCCATCGATTCGACGAAACGGCGCGATGTCTCGATCCAGTCCGCCTCGGGCACGGCGGCCTGATGGGCGTTGAAGTTGCCGACCGCGCCGTTGAACTTGCCGAGATACTCCTGCTGGCCGAGCGCGCGGCGCTGGCGTTCGAGCCGCACCGCGAAGACCGCCAGCTCCTTGCCCATGGTGGTCGGCGTCGCGGCCTGGCCGTGCGTGCGCGCGATCATCGCGACCGTGCGCCATCGCCGCGCCATCGCGCCCAGCGTGGTGATGATTCCGTCCAGCGCAGGCGCGAACTCGCGTTCGCAGAACTCCTTGAGGATGAGGGCGTAAGCGAGGTTGCTGATGTCCTCCGAGGTGCAGGCGAAATGGACCATCCCGGACGGCACGCGCAGGCCAGCAGTCGCGATCATTTCCGCAAGAAAATACTCGATCGCCTTGACGTCGTGATTGGTCGTGCGCTCGAGCTCCTTGACCCGCCGGGCGTCGTCGAGCGTGAAGTCCGCGTAGAGCGCGCGCAGCTTCGGAACCGCGCCGGCGCCGAGCGAGAACTCCCCGATTGCGGGATTTTCCGCCAGTGCGATGAGCCATTCGATTTCGACCCGCACGCGATAGCGGATCAGCGCGAACTCGCTGAAGTAACCGGCGAGCTTTCGCGTGCGCGAGCGGTAGCGGCCGTCGATCGGCGTAACGGCCATCAACGAGGTATCGAGCTCGGAGGTATCGAGCTCGGCCGTGCTGGCAGCTCCGGAGGTGGATGCCGGCATTTTGCGGGCGTCGATTTCGGCCTCTCGCGCCCCGGTGTCCTGCGCGCCGCTCGGTGTCCTGCCCGCGGCGGCCTTCCGGCCACGAGTGGACGGGTAGGAATGTTTCGGCTCTCTTCTCATCTTGACGTTTTATGTTGACGTTTTATGCTGAAGAGCATCGCGCTTGCGGGAACGGACCGCCGGCGCCGCTATCTTCCAGTATGCCCGAAGCCGCCGCCGCCGCGCGAACTTGATTCGAGCTCGTCGACTTCGACCAGCTCGGCGCGCGCGACGGGCGCTATCACGAGCTGAGCGATACGGTCGCCCGGCTTGATCGTGATCGGCGCTTCGCCCAGATTTACAAGCAATACTTTAATTTCACCGCGATAGTCCGCGTCGATCGTGCCGGGCGAATTGATAAGCGCTAGCCCCTCCTGGAGCGCCCGTCCGCTTCGCGGACGCACCTGCCCCTCGAAACCCGAAGGGATTTCCACCGCTATTCCGGTCGTTACCGCAGCACGGGCCATCGGCACAATCTCAAGCGACACTTCAATATCCGCGACGAGATCGATCCCTGCCGCCTGCGCGCTCTGATAGCGCGGCAGCGCCATCGAAGAGGCTCTCACGCGCCTGACCTTGACCACCGGGTTCATCGTCTCGGCTTCAGAGTTATCCGCGCCGGCGCGTGGGCGCAAACCGCGCACGACAAGCCGTCCACAGACCGCGCTCAATATGCCCGCTCAATATGCCCAACGATTGCAGACGAATTCGCTAACGAAAAGCCCGAGCCACAAGAGCGACCAAACCGTGATCGCCGCGTCCCAGAGCCGGCGGCGCGCCAACTGCGCGAACAGGATGAACAGCGGAAGCATCGCCAGCACAAGACGCGGCGCGCTGATATCCCATGATTGGCTCGCGAACAGCAGCCAGTTGAGGGCCATCCACACCGCGTACGCGGGGCGGAGGAGAAATGCGGCGGCAATTGTCCCCGCGAGGCTAATCGCGAGAAAAAAGACGACCTGCGTCCCGACCATCGCGGCCTGCGACGCATCCTGGTAGCTGGCGACGCCGAGGCTGACGGCTATACCGCGCCACGGCGCGGTGAGCGTGTTGGACCAGTGCTCGCGTTCCATGAGGAGGAATGCCAGCGGGTCGCCCGTGACCTCGTAGTTGACCAGCATGTAGACGGCAAGCCCGAGCGGCACGACAGCGATCCAGAGCCATCGCCGGTTGAAGCGGCGCGTCTTCCAAAGTTCCCACGCCGCATCGGCGCCGAGCGCTGGGACCAGCAGGATGCCGTTGTCGTGCGTGAGGACGGCCAGCGCGCCGAGTATGCCGGCGGCCATCCATCGTTCGCGCCGCGCGGCCAAAAAAGAAGTCGCGACCAGCGCCAGGAACAGGCTTTCGGAATAGCCGATGTGGAGAAAATATGAGGTCGGAAATATGAACATGAACCATACCGCGCGGCGCGCCAGATGCCGCGAGTAATCGATCGCGAAAAGCCGCGCCATCGCCACGCCCAGGGCGACGGATGCTATCGTGGAGACGAGAAACGCGCTCAGCATCATGTCGTGCACGATGACGGCGGTCATCCGGGTCAGCCACGGGTAGAGCGGGAAAAATGCGAGCGCCAGGCGTTGGTCGCCCACGGCGGTGTAGCCCTTTTGCGCGATCATCTGGTACTGCCCGCCGTCCCATCGGTTCCAGATCGCAAGCAGTTGGGTGAGCGTACGCACCCGTTCGCCGTTATATACCTGGAAAGCAAGCGCGCCGAAGAGAAGCACGATCACCTTGATGACGAGGACCATCGCGGCCACCGACCGATCGAACGCGGTCAGACCGAGCAGCGAACGTTGGCGATGGTCGAGCGACGATGGCATCGAGCCGGCTCCCGCGCCGGTGGCGCAACGCTAGAGGGCTTCGACGGCCGTGCGCAAGCGCATCGACTGCTGTCGGAGTGGGAGCGGTCGCAGGCTGGCGGATTGGGATGGAAGAATCAACTTACGAATCGCAGAACAAACGGGGTCGTCAATGACCACATATTAACGACAAAAGTAAACTGTGCGGTGCTCAACCCCTGCGCCGGAATTAATAATGTTGTCCGACTCCATCTTCCAGAGGAATCGAAGATTTGGTAAGAGCTTGCAAGCTCTGATGTGCGTCGGTTTCGACGGCATCGAGCACGCGAAGGCGGTGCGGCGGTGGATGAAGCGCACAGACAATCTTCTCGTCTTCTATTTTCTCATCTTCTCGCAAACAGCTCATCGAAATCTGAATTCACAAGATCGCGGATAACCACCGCTGCCTGCTCGATCCTGCGAGAGCATCGGACCCTCAAAACGTACGGCTTGTAGCCGCAG
>DATJXN010000056.1 GCA_035500095.1 Candidatus Binataceae bacterium | reverse complement strand
TCTGATCGGCAGACCCGCGAGCGTGCGATCGACACCCATCTCGGCCATCCGGCGGACGTCGTCGGCGCTGAGCGGCTTGCCCGTGCGCAGGCTCATCGTGATCTCGATCGGCCGCGTGCGCCCGGCGGCGCGCGCGAATTCACGGAGCTTCGCGATCTGCGCCTGCGCCTCCTCGAGGCCGTGCGCGATTCCGTACCATCCGTCGCCCTGGCGCACCGTGCGCTTGAGCGCGGGCTCGCTGGTGCCGCCGAAGACGATCGGCGGATGCGGCTGCTGGACGGTCTTGGGCATGAACTTCATCCCTTCGGTCGAAACCGTCCTGCCCTTGTAGAGCGGGTCGCTCTTGCTCCAGAGCTCGATCATCAGCTCGAGATACTCGCGCGTGCGCAGCGCCCGATCCTCGAATTTCATCCCGACCGCCTCGAACTCTTCCCTGAGCCACCCGATTCCGACGCCGAAGATGACGCGGCCCTGACTTAGCTGGTCGAGCGTGGCGATCGCCTTGGCGGTCGTAAAGGCGTTGCGCAGCGGCAGGACGAAGATGCCGGTGGCGAGCCGGATTTTCGTGGTCAGCGCCGCGACGTAGGCGAGCGTGAGCAGCGGATCGTGGAACGGGGCGTCGGGCGGCACCAGGAAGCGGCCGTCGGGCGTGTAGGGGTACGCCGACGTCTGGTTCACGGGCATGATCAGATGCTCTGCGATCCACGCCGACTCGAAGCCCAGGTTCTCGGCCGCGCGCACGTCGGCGGCGATCGCCTCGCCGCGCTGCTTCGTTATGAAGGTGCCGTATTTCATGGGCGCGTTACCTCGCCGGGAATCGGTCATGCCGCAATCGGTCATGCCGGAATCGGTCATCGATGATTGGCCATGTGACAGGGCTCAGTAAATCGGGCCGAAGGCCGCGCGCGCATGGCGTTCGAGCGGTTCGCGAAAGTCCGGATGGGCGATCGCTATGAGGCGCCGCGCGCGCTCTTCGAGGCTGATGCCGCGCAGGTGCGCCACGCCGAACTCGGTCGCCACGATATCGACGTCGGAGCGCGCTGTGGTCACGATCGGATCGTTCAGCGCGGCGACGATCCGGCTGACCTTGCCGCCGCGCGCCGTCGCCGGCAGCGCGATGATCGATTTTCCCCCGCGCGAGCGCCGCGCCGCGCGCACATAATCGACCTGTCCGCCGACCGCGCCGATATAAGTTCCGCCCGCGACCTCGGCGTTGACCTGGCCGCTCAGGTCAACCTCGATCGCCGAATTGAGCGACACGAAGCCATCGATGCGCGCGAGCATCTCGACGTTATGCGTCACGCTGAGCGGCACCAGGCGGAGCGCCGGGTTGCGATGGGCGAAGTCGTAAAGCTTGCGCGTGCCGAGCAGCGTGCCGGTGACGCTCGCGTCGCGATGAAAGGGTTTGGTCTCGTTGGTCACCGCGCCCGACTTGATCAGATCGACCACCGCGTCGCTGACCATCCCGCTGTGGAGGCCGAGCCGGCGATGGCCATGAAGGGCGTCAAGGATCGCGCAAGGCATCGCGCCGATCCCCATCTGGATCACCGCGCCGTCGGGCACCAATTCGGCGACCTGGCGCGCGATCTTCTTGTCCACCGCGCTCGGCTCGCGCGTGGAATGCTCGATCGGCGGGCGCGAACTGCGCACGATGTAGTCCACCCGCGACATTTCGAGCGGCTCGTCGGAATGGGTCCACGGCAGTTGGTCGTTGACCTGGGCGATCACCGTGCGCGCGCGGCGCATCGCGATCTTCAGATAGTCGTTGACGAGGCCCATGCTGTACTCGTCGCCGCTGTCGCTGGTGGGCGGCGCCAGATGAAGAAACACGACGTCGGCCTTTAAGATGCCTGTGTCGAACAGCGTTTCGACGTCGGAAAGCTGAAGGGGGATGAGCCGCAGCACGCCCGCGTCGATCAGCCGGCGCCGCGTGCCGATCGCGCTCATGCCGAGAAAGCGCAGGCAATCGGCATGCTCCGGCGCCAGCGTCTCGGAGTATCCGGGGCCGAGAAAGAGCGTGATCGGGCCGATCGCGTGGCGCTCGGCGACCAGCGTCTCGGATAGCGTCAGCGGCTCCGCCGCCCCTTGCGCCCAGACCACCGTGTCGCCGCGCCGGACGTAGCGCGCCAGCTCAAGTTCGTCGGCTCGCAGTTCCGTAGTCATTGTTCGGCGGCGCGGCAACAGTTGGCGGCAGGCAGTTAAGAGAAATCCGCGGGCAATCCAACGAGCGCGATTGCGCGGCCCGCCGGGCTAACCACCCGACAGGGTCGCGCTCCGCTTGCGGCGGTCGGGGCGGCGCCGCGGCCGCGCTGTATGAATCGCGCGCTGCGGCGTCCGCAGCGGACGCGACTGCCGTTCGACGCGCGTGCCGGGGGTCGGCGGCGGAGGCGCTATTCGCGGATCCACCCGCGCCTCGTCCTGCATCAGAAGAAAGAAAAACATGTTGGCCACCACGATCTTGGTCAGCCCGATGACCGAGACCAGCGCCCCCACCAGCACCCACTTCTCCGAGTCGTGGCCGAGCCATCCCGTCTTTACGCCAATGGTCAGCGTCGCGACGGCCGTCACGATGATGACGCCCATCGCAACCGAGGTCGGCACCATCGATTTGCGCCAGAAGGCCTCCGCCGAATGCGGATTGGCTTCGACGTCATGCCGGCGGCGCTGGAGCGGAAGGACGATAGCCACGTTCGTACCTGAGGATGTTTTATGCTCCACTGCGCGCCGTGGCGCAAGCGCCGCGGACGGAATCCGCCGCCAACCGCAGCAAACTCGATCCATGCGCCGCGGCGCCGGCTTAAAAAGCGAAAAGCCTTTGCCTCATCCGGCAATAAAGTCTAGACAGGATGCGGTACCCGAACCGTGCAGGAGGGCAACGCGATGAAGTTCGGCGTGATGTACGATTTTCGCAATCCGAAACAATGGCGGCGTCCATACCCGGAGCTATACACCACGATGCTCGACCAGGCCGCGATGCTCGACGAACTCGGCTACGACAACGTGTGGCTGACCGAGCATCATTTCGTCGATGACGGCTACAATCCGGCCGTGCTGCCGACCGCGGCGGCGATCGCCGCGCGCACCAGGAAGATTCGCATCGGCACGTTCGTGCTGCTGCTGCCGTTCCATAACCCGGTGCGCGTCGCCGAGGACTCGGTCTGCGTTGATATCCTCTCCAACGGGCGCTTCGACCTCGGGATCGGCCAGGGCTACCGCGCCGAAGAGTTCGCGGCTTTCAAACTGCCGCGTCCGGAGCGCTCGGCGCGCCTGGCCGAGGGCGTCGAGCTGATCCGGCGGCTCTGGACCGAGGAGCAGGTCACCTTCGAGGGCAAGTTCAACCGGGTCGAAGCGATGGCGCTCTATCCGAAGCCCGTGCAGCAGCCCCATCCGCCGATCTGGATCGGCGCGCGGACCGACAAGGCCGCGCGGCGCGCCGCCCGCCTGGGGCACCATCTGCTGGCCACTATCGGGCCCGATCCCGCAATTCCGTATCGCGACGAATTGAAGCTGCTCGGGCGCGACCCGGCGAAATTTTCGATCGCGCAGTTGCGGGTCGTGTACGTCGCCGAATCGGCCGACCGCGCCTGGCGCGACATCCAGGACCATCTGCACTACATGATGGGCGAGTATGCGCAGTGGCTCGGCGAAGCCAACGACGTCACCGGCGACAAGGCGGTGTGGGAATTGAAACGCCCCGAAGACCTGCGCACGTCGCCGTATGCCGAGCACATGATGGTCGGCACGCCGGATGAGTGCATCGCGAAGTTCAAGGCCTTCAGCCGCCAGTACGCCTGCACGCATTTCATCATGGCGACGCCGCTCCCCGGGCTCGATCCGGCCAAGGCCCGCCGTTCGCTGGAGCTGTTCGCGAGCGACGTCCGGCCGCACCTGGCGGGACTCTGAGCGGACGTCTTATGCCGCGCGGCGAACGGCGCCGACGCAAACCCTGACCAAGGAAACCGGCGAGGTTAAAAATGGATTTCGGATGTGTCTTCTTCGCGAGCCCTGACGCCTACAAAGACGCCGCCGCGGCCGAGCGGCTCGGCTTCTCGCACGGATGGCTTTACGATTCGCAGATGCTCGGCAGCGACGTTTACGCCGCGCTGGCACTTTGCGCGGTCAATACGCGCCGGCTCATCATCGGACCTGGCGTGACCAATCCGCTCTCGCGGATCGCGCCCGTCACCGCCTGCGCGATCGCGACGATCAACGCCTTCGCGCCCGGCCGCGTCGTGCTCGGCATCGGCACCGGCAACACCGCCCGGCGCACGCTCGGGATGCCCGCCGCGCGGGTCGACCAGATGCGCGAGCACATCGAGATCTGCCGCGGCCTGCTCAAGGGCGAGACCGTCCCCTATCACGAAGGCGAGCGTCATCGGATGATCAAGTTTCTCAATCCCGGGGGCGGCTATATCAACATCCGCAAGAAGGTGCCGATCTATGTCGCCGCGAGCGGCACCCGCAGCCTCGAGATGGCGGGCGAGATCGCCGACGGCGTGATCCTCTTCGGGGCGGTCGGGCCCAGCCTCATCAACTTCGTGATGGACAGCGTGCACGCCGGCGCCGAGCGCGCAGGCCGCAGACTCTCGAGCATCTATACGCTCTGCATGACCGCCTTTCATCTGACGCGCCCGGGCCAGAAGGTCGAATCGAGCGAGGTGCGGCGCGCGGTCGGACCGTTCGTCGCCTCCTCGTCGAACATCTTTGCGCTGGCCGCGACCGACAAGAATGCGCTGCCGCCCGACCTGCGCGACGACATCGCGAGGTTCGCCGCCGCCTACAAAGTCGAGAACGAACCGGCGGAGACCCGCCATTTGAAGCTCTACGCGGGTTATCTCCGCGGTTTTCGCAAGGAGCACGAGGCGCTGGTGACCGAGCGGATGATTCGCGCTACCACGCTCACCGGCACGAGCGAGGAGATCATCGATTCGATTCACGCGATGAAGAAGGCGGGCATCCGCCAGGTCGCAATCCAGCCGGTCGTGGACAATCAAACCACGCTGCGGACGTTTTCGCGCGAGATCATCAAGCGGATGCGCTAGATACCGTGGAGTCCGTCAAGCATTACCGGTCAGTGGATAACCGAGTGGCGGCGTCCCTCAGGGTTTGAACTCCCAAGCCTTCAGCATCTTCCGAGCGGTTCCGAAATTGCCGAGCTGGTAAATCGACGCTCCCGCCGGCGAGAAGGTGAATGCATTAAACGGTTCGGCGAGCATCTTCTTCAGGAAATCCTGCGAGGCGATGCCGACGGTGACGTGAGGATTGAAATGCTTGCCGGTGGCTTTCGGAACGAACGTCGCAACGTAGTCAATCGTTGGCTGATTGATATCGGGCTCCTCGGGCGTCGTAGCGAACGCCGCGGCCGTACCAATTTTTGTCTCAAAGGGCGCGACGGCGGCGATCAACTTTCGCTGCAAGTTGAGCAAGTCAGCCGTTGGCTCGACGACAATACCGGCCAGGCCAATGTCCTTCCACGGGATGTAGTAGTACTTGTACGCCTTGAGTTTCCAGCCAGCCGGGTTTTCGCTGGACAGTACGCTATCGACCGCAGCGTAAACTTTCTCAAGGTCACCTGTGCGGACGTAGCGCTGCAGCATCGAGATATGCGGGCGGTGCGTCGCATCCAGAGCGAAGCCCTTCGGAAAGACCGAACGCAGGCGGGCGTTGACGGTTTGCGCGTGCTCGAACATCGTGTTGTCCGGCTCAAGCGCGATGTCTATGGCCGTGATTGGATTTTGTTGCGCGCTAGACATCTTTGCATGGCCGAGCAGGGACGCGAGGCAGACGCCTAGTACGGGCAAGACCTTCAGGTATCGAGACATGCGATGCTCCCTTTGGGTCCACTTGGCGAGCAAGAAGGTTTACCACCTATTGAGGCCTGCATATTATAGTGGCAGATTTGCTTGATGCCAGAACGACCGAATGAGCGGTGGCCGCGGGCGCATGCGGCGCAGAGCGCGGCGGGCCTGATGGCTGAGCTGGGCGAAATCGCGCGGGCAGAAGTTGGGCA
>DATJXN010000055.1 GCA_035500095.1 Candidatus Binataceae bacterium | reverse complement strand
GGCGGCGAGTTCTGGGCGGCGCTCAAGCGCCACGCGGCGCGCAACCCCGGATGGTGGGAGCGCGAAAATCCGCTCGACGATTTCACCCGCGAGGTCGTCCACGCCGAAGTCGCCGCGCCGCTGCGCGCGGCCGCGCTCCGCCACACCATCGTCCATCCCTTCATGCACGGCGGCCCCACGCTCAATTTCGTCGAGCTGGGCAAGGCGGCGGGAATCGCCGGGCCGAGCATCCTCGGCGTCGTGGTGCATCCGAGGTTCGGGCCGTGGATCGCGTTTCGCGCGGCGCTGCTGCTTGACGCCGCGCTTGACGCGCCGGGTGAGGCGCGCGGTTTCGATCCGTGCCCCGCGTGCGTTCCGCGCAGCTGTATCGGCGCATGCCCGGTCGGCGCGGTGAGCTTTCCCGCGGGATGGGACGTGCCGAAGTGCCTGACCCATCGAGTGGAGGTTGAGGCGGATTGCGCGGGACGTTGCCACGCGCGCGCCGGATGCGTGCTCGGCCCGGAGCATCGTTATCCCGACGACGAGCTCGCGTATCATCAGATGCGTGCGCTACGCGCGATGCGCCCGTACTACGAAACGCACATCCGGCCTGCGCGGCGCGAATAATCGCGGTCGTCGATGGTCGAGCTGTCGGTCGGAGACGGGATGCTCAAGGTTGAAATCCTTGGATGGCACAAGGTCTTCGCGCTCAAAAGCAGATTTCTGATTCCGCTCGCGCACGTCGGCGGCGTGCGCCGCGATCCCGAGGATGCCGGGCGCTGGTGGAAGGGATGGCGGCTGTTCGGCACGGCCTTTCCGGGGGTCGTCTGGGCGGGCTGGTTTTACAAGGACGGCCGCCACACTTTCTGGGACGTAAGCAAGCCCGAAAATGCCATCGCCATCGACCTGATCAACGAAGGCTACAGCCAGCTGATCGTCGAGGTTGCCGATCCCGACGAGGCCGCAAGCCTGATTCGCGGCGCAACCGGCAATTTCCCCGGCTGAGCATCCGAGCCTGGCGGCCGTTTATCGCCAGTCGTCGAGCAGGTAGTTGCCCGGGCGGTTGTACGCCGGCTCGTTGGGGCTCTGCATCACGACGCCGATCCGCTCGGCACGAAAGCCCCGCGCGGCGACGATCCGATACGCGCGCTCGCGCGCGAAGTTGATGCTCAAGCGCAGCTGGTGCGCGCCGGCGCCGAACGCCAGCGCCTCGCAGGCCTCGAGCATCCGCTCGAAGTCGCGCGCCGCGCGGGCGCCGGGCCGCGCCGCTGCGAACTTGACGAAGCATACGCCGCTGCCGGCCTCGGTCGCCCGCCCGATATGCGTGACGGCGAACCAGGCGATTCTAGATCCGCGCCGCCCGAGGATCGTCTCGCCCAGCCCGAAGCGATCGGCCGCTTCTATTTCGCGCCGCAGATCGAGACCGGCGAAAAATGAGCCGGTCAGCTCGCGGCAGGCCGCTATCGTCTCGGCTTTCTCGCCGGCGGAAAGCGCGGAGAACTTTTCGGACCGCTCCGGGTGCGGCGGCGACGGCGGCGATTTGATTTCCTTCTGCATCACCGCGCTAAGAAACCGCGGCCAGAATCCATAGCGATTGTAGAGCACGACGTGTTTGGGGCTTTGCGCAAAGGTATAGAGCCCGCGATGGCGCACGCCCCAGCGCTCGAACATCGCGATTGTAGCTTCGACCAGATGCTGACCGACCTTGCGATCCCACAACTCCGGACGCACGGAGAGCGGACCGAAGTAGCCGAGGCTGCCCCAGCGCACCGCGAAGTTCGAACCCGCAAGCCGCCGGCCATCCTCCGCCGCCAGCGCGCCCTCCGGGTCGCAACGCCATCGCGTGTGCGCGTAATCGGCGTCGCCCCACATCGTCAGCGGGTCCTCGAGCCCGACGAGCGTGCCGAAGGCGAGGCGCATGATGCGGTCGGCCTCGTCGAGGTCGCTTTCGAGGAGCGGCCGGACGCGGATGCTCATGCGATCGGGATTCGCCGCCGCGCGGGGCGCGTCACTTGAGCCGCTTGGCGACCTCGGTGGCGAAATAGCTCAGGATCATGTCGGCGCCGGCCCGCTTGATCGAGGTCAGCACCTCCATCACCGCGCGCTCCTCGTCGAGCCATCCGTTGCGCCCCGCCGCCCGCAGCATCGAGTACTCGCCCGAGACGTTGTACGCCGCCACCGGGACGCGAAACTCGTGCTTGGCGCGGTAGATGAGATCGAGATAGGCGAGCGCAGGCTTGACCATCACGATGTCGGCGCCCTCGGCGAGGTCGAGCGCGATCTCGCGCATCGCCTCGTCGCTGTTGGGCGGGTCCATCTGGTAGGAGCGGCGGTCGCCGAACTGCGGCGCCGATTCGGCGGCCTCGCGGAACGGCCCATAGAAGGCCGAGGCGAACTTGGCCGAGTAGGCCATGATCGGGACGTGCATGAAGCCGTTTTCGTCCAGCGCCCGGCGGATCGCGCCGACCCGCCCGTCCATCATGTCCGAGGGGCCGACCATGTCGGCGCCGGCGCGCGCGTGCGAGAGCGCCTCGCGCGCCAGCAACTCGAGCGTCGCGTCGTTGTCGACGTCGTTGCCCGCGACGATGCCGCAATGCCCGTGGTCGGTGTATTCGCAGAGACAGACGTCGGTTATCACCGCGAGGCCGGGCACGTGCTCCTTGATCTCGCGCACGGCGCGCTGCACTTCGCCCTGGTCGTTCCACGCTTCGGTGCCCTGGGGATCCTTGCGCTGCGGGATGCCGAACAGGATGGTCGCGGGGACGCCGGCCGCCTGGGTTTCGCGCGCGGCGCGCACCACCTGGTCAACCGACATTTGCGCCACGCCCGGCATCGAAGCGATCGGACGCTTGACGTCGCGTCCGGGGCAGACGAAGAACGGCTGGACGAGGTCGTCGGGCGCAAGCCGCGTCTCGCGGATCATCCGGCGCAGCGTTTCGGTGCGCCGAAGCCGCCGTGGACGATTGATTGGAAACGCCATCGGTATGTCTTACTCCCTCGCCAAGGGGCAAAGCTACCTGCGGCCGCGCGTGAAGAGGCATGCCAGATGCGCGCCGATCGCCGGTATGCGCCAGTAGCTGGTCATTCCTTAATCTTTTCTTAATACTTCCCTCAATACTTCGCTTAATACTTCGGCGCGACACTTCGCCCAATGCTTCAAAACACCGCTCGTTGAGAATAACCAGCCGGTGGAGTTGACTTTCGCGGGGGGCTGCAGCGCTGGATACCGCGTGGCCGATCATCCCTCGATACGTGAAGTATGTCGCGGGGGGCTGGGTATATCCGCCAGATACCGATTCAGCTCCGAGAACAGAAACTCAAGTCGTCGCATCGACTGGAGTTCCGCAATCATCGTGCGGCGCGGCTCGAGCGGCCACGAAGCCAATCGGGCAAACCCTCCCTCCTCCAGGTGCGAACTGAACTCCTCGAGCGGTTCCGCCAAGTCGCCGGCTGAGTGTTTCTCCGCTATCGCACGAGCAGCGGAAGCGCTGAGGCGTTCAGCGCTGCGAAAGAAATCCAGCCACGAGACAAGCTGCCCGCGAATCGCGGTGAAGACCCGCTCACGCGCAAACTCCGCTACAGGGTCGAGCTGCGGGATTTGAGTAAGAGCCCGCGCCGTCGCGATCGAGGACAGCCGGTTCGCAATCCGGCGAAGCGTCCCGGCCGCTTCGACGATCCCGTCATGATAGACGGCGCAGGTGCGTCCTTCCATCCGCGCGTCCTCGGCGATCTCAAGGAACTCGGTCAGCACGCGCATCGTTTCCGAGTTCGTCTTCAGGATTTGATCCTCGCTGCTCGAAGCTGAGCCGCCTGGGGCGAGCGCGAGCATATTGGCAATGACTCTTTGCAGTCTGAACACCAGGGAATCACCGGCGTATTCCGGCCACAGAGTAAAGAAGACCATCGCCACGACAAAATCACCAAGCAGGACGCCCCAAATGCGCCAAAGAGGTTCGTAGATATCGACGGATGGGGTCAACCCGATGAACACCAATGAAAAAATGATCCCCATTTGCTTGCCCGCGTATGACACCCGCGTATTACCGAGCGAAGAGTACGCAAACGCATAGAATACCGCGAAGGCCGTAAGCATATAGGTTGGAAGCGTGTCGAAGTTGGGCGAAACTATAATGATAGCGAGAAGGGAAACCGCTCCTCCGATTATAGCTCCGCCGATCCGAAGGTACATCTTCTGCAACGTTGCGCCATAGGTGGGGGTCGCGGTGGTTATTACGGTCACCAGGATAATGAATAAGTCTGGACGCTGACTAATGAGGCCGATTAGATAGCCGACCACCGTGCACAAGCCGACTTTCGCGCAATAGCGAACAAGCGTGGGATTTGCAGGACCGCTCAATCGAGAGACAGCGCGGTTCCGAGGGACGGCACTGTTCGGCGGATTCGTGGCCGGTGGCCGCGGAGGTTCATCCAGCGGGCGCTCGATGAGCCTGGTCAGCACCGCCAGCGAATCGATGAATTCCGCGAAATTTTCGATTTCCGCCGAACTGACTTTGCCGATGTATGCCGGTCTGATCTCAATCACGCGTGCGGCCAGATTGTCCATCGCCAGGCGTACACGCGTCCGCGTGTCGGGAGCTTGCTCGTCCGCGCCTGTAGCAATGCGCGCCGGAAGGTTGCGGGAGATCTCGCCGAGCGCAGCGGCGATCGCCTCTACCGCTCTTTGAATTTCGCCGGGGACCATCGTGCGAATTTCTCGAGGCAGGTTCTCGCGCACCGTAGTGATCAGGCGATCCACCTCGAGACTGATGCGAGCCGCGCGCGTGATCGCGGCAAGCAGCATCGCCCGGCGATGCTCCGACGCGCCCTCGGCCAAGGCTTGATCAAGAAGCGCCATATGGGCGGGGAGGTCGGAAGTCGGTGCCGGCAATGGCGGTCGCGGTACGCTTTCGCCGGCGAGAAAAAAGTTCGAAGCCCAGAGAAGCTGCGAACGGGCACGCGCGACGCTCGCTCCGAGAGACTTCATCAAGATCGGCTCGCCGGGGTCTGGCCACAACCAGTTGTCGAACAGGACGATCACGCCGAAGGCAATCACGCTACCGGCGAACGAGGCTGCTGCGTTCCAACCGATTTCCCCAGGCGAAAATACGACGCCGTAGAATATAATGAGGCAGACTACCTGTATAACCAGCACGCCCGCGCCAAGCTTGCGCGTCGCTCCCACGTACGTTGAAAATGAAATCCATACGAAGACAAACGGCAGCATCAACCACGGCGTCTCCGCGAATGCGCGCGCCGTCACCACCGCCGTGATCAGAGCGAGCATCACCGCGATTTGCCATGCGAGGGCCTTGCGAATGGACATCATCGGTCCTGCGCCCGCCAGGATCCAGACAATTACCGCGCCCAGCTGAGTGTTGACGTGACAGCTCGCGTCCAGTCCGATTGCGATTGTCACAATCATTGAGATGCGCAACGCGATGCGGATCTTCCGGGCACTGGGAGTAAGTTCGCGAGCGACCAGTGCCCCGAGTCGATCCAACCAGGCAAATGGCCGTAGGATGCCGAACCGTTGCTCTATGAATCCTGCCACACTCGCTCGTTCACCTTGTACAACAGTGCGACGCCGCCGCCCTCGCATCAGTTGCAACTTGGTTTCGATGCCCCGACCAGGTCTTTACCTCGCATGACGGGGCGCCGCCGCCCCTGACAACTGGGGGTTGTTGGAAGCGTCCTTCGGACCGTTATCCCGCCGCTGGTGATTTCAAAGGCTTCGGATTGAAAATCTCCAGGTTTTCTTCGCCGGTCACTTCGATTTCAGCCAACGCGCCCTGTCTCGCTGCGCGACTCATCGCGTGATCCACAATCTTGATGGTTTGGGGTACCGGAAGTTCCATGTCCGCAACGATCGCGTTCCCTGGTGGAACCGGCACGCTCTGCAAAAATCTCATGGGCGGCATCGCCAGTGCTCCCATCAGCCAGGCTCGCGTCCATATGTTGCCGATCGGGTGAAGGCTGGAGAGGAGGTTGGGGCCGGTGTTCACCATGAAGATACGCACCGACTCGCCCACCTTCGCGTGCATGGCGCCTAGCCGTTTCGCGGTAAGCGCATTAAAGCCTCCATTAAAGATCACGTAGCTCGGCTCTTCGCGCAGGAGCGCGTCGAAGTCGAAGTCGCGCGGTCCCGGGGTCCCCGGCTTCTGCCTCGTATAGGTCTCGTTCTGGCCCAGGTAAAATTCCCGATCGACATGCGGCAGTCCCTCTTCGGGTTCGACCACAATGATCCCGAACATCCCGCGCGCCATATGTTCATCCATGCCGGGCACGCCGCAGTGATAAATAAAAGCGCCCGGGTACATCGCTTTGAACTTGATGGTTTTGCTCTGCCCGGGAAGAACCGTGAGCGGCTCCGCGCCGCCGCCAGGTCCGCAAACCGCGTGCAGATCTATCGAGTGCCAGGTGGAACTATGCGCGTTATTCCGCAAAGTGAGTGTGACCAAATCGCCAACGCGCACGCGTAACATGGGACCGGGTACCTGGCCATCATAGGTCATGTAGCTAAATTTCGCGCCAGGTTCGATTTCGCCGTCGACTTCGCGAGCCTCGAGCTCAAACTCGTTATGGATCGAATGGCTTCGTGTGATGGGCGGAGGAATTTTGGTTGGTACGGCCACGACTCCTCTATTCTCGGTGGTCAGGGCTCCGCGCCCTGCTGGAGGCGAGCCCTGGGCGAGCGTTTCAGTGCCAGATGCCGCGAATGATCGAGTAGCGCCGAGGCCGGCCAAAGCTGCACCAGCCCCCAGGTAACGAAAAAGTTCTCGACGCGAGATGATTGACCTCATGCCTGAGCCTCCTGTTGGTTAGACCGTCCACACACTTCTAACGAGCAACTCCCCTGGGTGCAGGCTAATGATGCTCCTGGCGGCTGGCGTCAATCAGCCGACATCGAGAACTCCCGTTGCCAGGACGGCCAATCAGCGTGCACAGAAGTTGGCAATATCACTGGCGGTACTGTGGCTGATATCGGGGCAACAGGTTGGAAAGATTTCCGTGGCGTGGATCGTTCCCATCACCTGTCGGCAGCGCGCGCGCACGCCATTGTGTATGAGAAGGCGGTAGAAGCTGATCCCTTCGTCGCGGAGCGGATCACATTCATTCACGCTGATCACGGTGGGCGGGAACCCTGCAACGTCTTCGGCCGTGGCGAAGCCCGGCCCGGCTAGCGGGGTGCGCGCACGAAAGGCTTCGATCCCATAACCCATTGCGCCACGCTTGTTGTGCAGGTCGATCAGAATCTCGTTGTTTTCAGCCACAGCCGTTGGCGGCGATAATCTTGCCCGATGCCGGGTGAACTGGATGTTGACTCTACGATTTGAGCAATAACAGTGCGGCAAATCCTGACATTGTGGGCCTCCTTTCCTGCCGCAGAGCCGTAGTGCGGATCACCCCGCTCGAGCAGATGTACAGTCAGAATAGATGCCGGCCGCCATCGACCCGGATACATTCGCCAGTTACGAAATCCGTCTCGATCAAGAAGAGCACTGTCTTGGCGATTTCCGCGGCACCGCCCCATCGCCGAAGCGGTGTGGCTTCGATCACCTCCATGTTCTCCTCCGGAGTCAGGCCCGGAGGCTCAAGAATCGGCCCGGGCGCCATCGCATTGACCAGGATTTCGGGCGCGAACTCCAGTGCCAGGGTCTGCGTGAGCGCCACAACTGAAGCTTTCGATACATAGTATGGGGTGTAGCCTTTGTAGTGTGGACGGCCGGTCGCCGGCAGCCAATCCGAGAAGTTTATTATTCGCCCATCGCCGCCTTGCTTCATGATCGGCGCTGCGTGAATCGAAAACAGGAATGCGCTCTTCGCATTCGTGTCCAGGCTGGCAGACCACGCCGCGCCGCTCGGATTGGGCGTCTTTTGATATGTCGAAGCCATATTGATCAGAATGTCCAGACGTCCCAGCGACTTCACCGTCTCGCTCACTGCCGCGACGATCTCTGTCTCATTGGTCGCGTCTGCCCGGAACACAGCCGCCTTGACGCCCGCTGCTCTCGCCGCGGCCGCCGTAGCTTCAGCCGCCTCGCGCGAGCCGCGGTAGATCAGGGCGAGATCGCACCCGCGCGCCGCGAGGCTCTGAGCGACAACCTGCCCGATGCGAGCGCCACCGGTGACCAACGCCACTTTGCCTTTTGGATCCATGTCGCCGGGGAAGCTGAACGGGCGCTATCGCCTTTCCACTGCCTCACTCATTGACTGGGCCGCCGCCGGCGCGCTCGTGTTCATGCATTGACTTCCCGCAATCTGCCCGTGTCCACGTCGAAAATAAGCCCTCGCACGGGGATGTCTTTGGCAATCCACGGATGCGACCTGACTTTCCTGATTTGCTCCCGGGTATTTTGCTCGGGGTCCTTGTAGGAAAAGAAGCGCATTGGAGCCGGCGAAGCGTCTCCGGTCGAAGCGCTCAGCTTCGCGTTCAGTTCGTCATCTGTGAATGTCGTGAAACCGCAGCCGGTGTGGTTGAGAAGCATTATCTCTGTGGTTCCGAGTACGCGGTTGGAAACAACAAGTTCCCCGAGAACATCTTCCGTTACCGCGGGGCCGCCGGTTCTGATGACGTCTATATCGGCCTGCGGCAAACCCAGGATTCCAGGGAGGTCTGAGAGTCGTGGATCCATGCAGGTTACAACTACGATTTTGGGGGCCGGACGCTTCCCCAGCGTTGGGTCGTAACTCTTTGCATAGTTGCGGTTTGCTTCAAGCGCCTTATCGATAATGCTCATCGTTTTCCTCCTTGCAAGCGAATGGCGCGGCCAAGCCGCTTCTCATAATGTCGCTCTTCGGGTTAGTGTCGCTCTTCCGGTCGCGACGGTCAAATGCTGCGGAGCGCACTGAGTCTCGTTGGCTGGCAGCGATTAGTCGTTCCTCCGAGAGATTTGTTATGATCGGCCGGTCTGCGATTTTGTACGGAGATAAAAGTCTTATGAGTAACGCCGACGGCCTTCGTTATACAAAGATACCGCTCAATAACGGCTCCGATGAGATGCCGGCACTCGGCTTTGGCACGCTGATTCCCGATCCGAACGCAACAAAAGAGGCAGTCAGGATCTCGCTGGAGGCGGGCTTTCGTCAATTCGATTGTGCAGAACGCTACCGAAATGAAGAACATGTGGGCGAAGCAATGCGGACGATGTTCAAGGAGGGCAAAGTCAAACGGAAGGACGTTTTCGTAGGTACAAAGCTCTGGAACAACAATCATCGCCCGGAGCGGGTTAAACCCGCCTTCGAGGCTAGTCTGAAAAGACTGCAACTCGACTACGTCGATCTATACAGCATACATACTCCATTCGCCTTCAAAGCCGGGGACGAGCAAGACCCGAGGGACAAGAACGGTAATGTGATTTATGACGATGCGGTGACGCTGACGGATACCTGGAAGGCTTTGGAGACGCTGGCCGACGAAGGTCGGTGTAGGGCGATCGGCTTATCGAACGTCAGTTTCGGGCAGCTGAAAGAGGTGTTTGAAACCGCACGCATCAAGCCATCTGTTGTTCAGGTCGAATCACATCCGTATCTCCCCGAATGGGATCTGCTCGACTATTGCAAGAGCAATGGCATCGTGATGCAGGCCTTCGCTGCTTTGGGTCATGGTATTGAACCGAGGTTAATCGACGATCCTGCGATCGCCATCATTGCGAAGCGCGTCAACAAATCCCCCGCTCAAGTCCTGCTGGCATGGGCACTGCAGCGCGGCACGGCTCCTCTCACCACAGCTACAAGCATCCGCCACATCGAGGAAAACTTTGATATCTCGGCGCTTCCCGACGACGCCATCGACGCGATCTCCCGCGGGGTCAGTACGCGAGTCAGGCTCAATTCGGTTGTTGATACGGGCATCCCGGGCTTCATTCCCAGGGGAAGATAAACGTTCAAGCCGGAATTTCCCGCCGACCTGACACACAAAGCTTACGATCGCATCGGGCGCGTCGAAAGCGCGCGGATAAAAATCCTGGCGTGCCTACGAAGATCGTCGCGGCTTCGCATTTCGGATTGTCAGTCTCCCGCCACTCGAATAGCGGGAAGAAGCTGGCGGAGCATGGCGGTGTCCCAGGGACGACATTCCTTCGCCGCTATGGCTATGCTCCCGATTTAAAAAGATAAAATCGCCTGCGCCTGCGCCTCTCCGAATAGCTAATCGAGTACCGGGTCCGATGCCATGTCTTGTGTTAGTCATCAGGCGTAGCGAACATTTAACCCGCCGTTCACCGGGCGATAATTCCCGACCGCTGCCGGGAGTGCTATGTCCCGCACGCAACCGATTCGATCGCCTCGAACGCTTTCGCAAGACGATAGGTAGGGAGCGAGCTGTCCGGCACATTTTCGCCGCGACCGGTTCTGGAGGAATTGAGGGGCGCTGGTCTAGACGCCAGCAAAAAGGCTTACAAATCAAGCATTAGTGCGATAAGCGGATGATTTGACATGAAATCGTCATCAGTTCGACACATTGTCGTAACAAATTTGGTCCGAAATGGCCTGTGCGAAGATATATCCTCACGGGTCTATCGGACCTCTTGAACAGGAGAGATCTATGAGAATCGTGCGTGGCATGCTGGCGCTGGGCGGTGTGGCGCTGATCGGGTGGATACTAGCAACGCTGAACGGAGGTTTCGGCCTCGGTTCCGGGGTTGCGATCGGCGCTGGCGCAATTACGCTTCAGGGGAGCGGCGCGACATTTCCGGCCCCGCTTTATCAGAAGTGGTTTACCGAATATAATAAGACCCATCCGGACGTTGAGATAAACTATCAGGCGCTGGGCAGCGGCGCGGGAATCAAGCAGTTTCAGCAGAACCTGGTCGATTTCGGAGCCAGCGACGCGGCCATGACCGACGAAGAGATGGCCGCGGTCAAGCAGGGCGTAGTTTTGCTTCCGATGACTGCAGGTGCGATTGTGCTCTCCTATAATCTGCCCGGCGCTCCAAGCGTATTGAAATTGTCGCGCGAGGCTTACGTCGGAATCTTCCTCGGCAAAATCACCCAGTGGAATGATCCTGCTATTGCCAAGTCGAATCCGGGAGCGACGCTGCCGGCGCTCAAGATCCAGCCGGTCGTGCGGTCAGACGGAAGTGGAACCACCTTCGTCTTCACTTCGCACCTGAGCGCGATCAGCGACGCCTGGAAGAACGGACCCGGCGCAGGCAAGTCGGTCAATTTTCCCTCTGCCGTGGCAGGCAAGGGCAACGCAGGCGTGACGGCCCTGATCAAGGAGACGCCGGGCGCGATCGGCTACATCGAATACGGTTACGCGGTGCAGACCAAGATGCCGATGGCGGAGCTCCAGAACAAGAGCGGCAATTACGTGAAGGCCGACTTGACCAGCGGCAAGGATGCGCTCGCGAGTGTGCAGTTGCCCGCCAATCTGCGCGCCTGGATCACCGATCCTACGGGCGCCCAAGCCTATCCGATCGTCACTTACACCTGGCTGCTGTGCTACAAGAAGTACGGCGATCCCGCCAAGGCCGCGGCGATCAAGGCGGTGGTTCAATACGGCCTTACGCAGGGCCAGTCTTTCAGCGTCGATCTCGGCTATATTCCGCTGCCGCCTAATGTGGTTGACGCCGTGGACAAGGCGCTCGCGCAGATCTCATGACCCCGGGCGAGGGCGGGACAGCGCGCGACATCTTCCACCTCGGCGGGCAACCCGGAGAACCAGTGGCGATGCCGGCCGAAGCGGAGATATCCAGGCCCCCTTCCGGGTTCGAGCTCGCGGCGGATCGCATCTTCCGCCGCTGCACGCTCACGGTCGCCTGGCTGACGGTGCTGCTCGTCTTCTGGGTGATCGTGAGCATCGGACGGCAGGCGATGCCGTCGATCCGGAGCTACGGCCTGAGCTTCCTGGCCGGGACGGCGTGGGACCCGAATCGCGCGCAGTTCGGAATTTTGCCGGCGATCGTCGGGACGCTGTATAGTTCGATACTGGGACTGGCTATTGGCACGGCATTCGGTCTGGCTATTGCGATTTTCCTCAGCGAAGGGTTCCTGTCCTCCGGAATCGACAAGCTGTTGGGATATATGCGGCTCTCCGAGTATTCGTGGCTGCGTTCGCTGCCCGGGCGGGTCGAGAATCTGCTGAGAATCACGGTCGAGCTGCTGGCGGCGATCCCGAGCGTGGTTTACGGGCTGTGGGGCATTTTCGTGGTGATCCCGTTCATCCGTCCGCCCGCCGCATGGCTGAACTCGCATCTCGGATGGATTCCGTTCTTCGGCACCAACCTGAGCGGGCCCGGCCTGCTGCCGGCCTCGATCGTGCTCGCGATCATGGTGTTGCCGACGATCTCCGCGATTTCGCGCGATGCGCTGGTGGCGGTTCCGCCCAAGCTGCGCGAGGCCGCCTTCGGCATCGGCGCGACGCGCTGGGAGGCGATTCTGGGAATTTTCGTGCCCACCGCCGCGACCGGAATTTTCGGCGCGATCATTCTCGGTTTCGGCCGCGCGCTGGGCGAGACGATGGCGCTCGCGATGCTGGCGGGCAACGCCAACGTGATAAGTTGGTCGTTGTTTTCGCCGGCCAACACGCTTGCCGCCCTGCTCGCCAATCACTTTCCCGAAGCCGACAAGATCGAGGTCGGGGCGCTGATGTATGCTTCGCTGGTGCTGCTGCTGATCACCCTGATGGTCAATATCGTCGGCACCGTCATCCTGCAGCGCGCCGATGCGGGCCTTAAGGGGTTGCGCTGATGGCCGCGCCGATCCAAAGGTCGCCCGAGACCACGCAGATTGACCTCGAGAGTCTCGAGCGCTCGCTGCGCCGGCCGCGCACGCTCTTCAGCTACACGATGAGCATGCTGACGGGTGGGGCGACGCTCGCGGCGCTTTTCCCTTTGTTTTCAGTGCTTTACATGCTCGTGTTGCGCGGTTCGGCTACGCTCAGCCTGGGTGCGCTTCGCGAGCTTCCGCCGGCCGCGATGGCGGCTGGGGGCGGCTTTGGCAATGCGATCATCGGCACTTTCGTCGTAGTTGCTCTAGCCACCCTGATTAGCGTACCCTTCGGGGTTCTGGCGGCGATTTATATCACCGAATTTGGGCCAGAAACCCGTATCGCCTCAGGGGTACGTTTCGCGGCCAAGGTGCTGACCGGTCTGCCGTCTATCCTGGCGGGTGTATTCGCGTTCGCGGTGGTGGTGGTGACTACGGGGGAGTTCTCTGCGCTCGCCGGCGGAGTTGCGCTGGCATTGTTGATGCTCCCGACGGTCCTGCTGACGGCCGAAGAAGCGATCAAGCGGGTCCCGGCAAAAATGCGTGAAGCGGCAATCGGAATGGGCGCGACGCCCACCCAGGTGGTAACGCAGGTAATCCTGCCGACCGGCGCGCCCGCGATGCTGACCGGGGTGATGCTGGCGGTGGCGCGCGCCGCGGGAGAAACCGCCCCGCTGCTCTTCACTGCGCTCTTCAGCAATTACTGGATGAGCCGGACGGTCCCCGAGTTTCTACCCAAGAACCCCAACGACCTGATGAAGCCGACCGCGTCGCTCGCGGTCCTCATCTACAACTTTTCCGGTTCGCCTTTTGAAAATCAGATAGCGCTCGCGTGGACCGCGGCGCTGGTGCTGGTGGTTATCGTTCTGGTGTTCAACGTACTCGGCCAATCGCTGACCTCAAGGTCTTCGGATTAGTCAATACTCAATGGAGAAAGGCATGTCAGTTTCGCCGGCAACCAACGGAGTCGATAGAGCGGCGTATCCGCCGACCTCTGAGGCATCGCAAAACGGCGCCCTCATCGACTGCAATATCGCCGAGCTTCACTACGGCAAGTTCAGGGCCGTGCGCGACGTCGCCCTGAAGGTCAAAAAGGGCACCATCACCGCCTTCATCGGCCCCTCGGGATGCGGCAAGAGCACGGTGCTGCGCTGCCTCAACCGGATGAACGACCTGGTGCGCGGATTCCGGCTCAAGGGACACGTGATCTTCCGCGGCCAGGACATCTATGCTTCGCGGATCGACCCGGTTGCCGTGCGCCGGCACATCGGGATGGTTTTCCAGCAGCCCAATCCGTTCGCGATGAGCATCTTCAGGAACGTGGCCTTCGGGCTCCGGCTCAACCGCTACCGGGGCTCGATTCCGGACAAGGTCGAGTCGGCGCTGCGCCAGGCTGCGCTTTGGGATGAGGTCAAGGACAAGCTGCGCACGAGCGCGCTCGCGCTTTCCGGCGGCCAGCAGCAGCGGTTGTGCATCGCGCGTGCCGTCGCCACGGAACCCGCGGTGCTGTTGATGGACGAGCCGTGCTCGGCGCTCGATCCGATCGCGACGCGTCGGATCGAAGAGCTGATGTCCGAGCTGAAGAAGCGCTACACCATCGCGATCGTCACCCACAATCTGCAGCAGGCCAAGCGCGTCGCCGACATGACCGCCTTTCTGTACGTGGATACGACCGGCGGCGGCCGCACCGGCTACATGGTGGAATACGGACCGACGCAGCAGATCTTCGATAGTCCCGCCCAGGAGCACACCAAGGAATATATCCGCGGCGAGTTCAGCTGAACCGGTCGTCAAGCCCTGAGACCGGCTATCCCTGGACCGACTATCCGGATAGTAACAATCGAATATTGGCTATCCTGCGCGGCGGCGAACAGCCGCCGCGCCGCGTGTGTCTAGCCTGCCTTTTTGGGCGCCGGCGGCACTCCCGCCTCGAGCTCGAGCGGAAGCTCGAAGCCAATCTCCTGCGGCGGCTCGCAGACCGTGTCGCTGCACGCCTGGAAGCGCAGCTTGCCGGCGATCTTGTACTGCCCCGGCGCGATCGTCTTGCCGAACGCCTCCATGAATTTAGCCGGCATCGGCGGGCTCCATTTGATCCCGAGCCGCCCGGTCGCGCTGACCTCGCCCTCGTAAACCGGCAGCGTTTCGCCGAGCGCCTTGAGCAGCATCGGCTTCGCCGCCGGCAATTCTATCGACTGTTCGCCGACGATCGGACTCTCGAAGACCAATTCCGTCGGCCGGTAGTTTGCCGGCAGCGGTTTGCCGTAGACGTGCCATCCCGGCTTCAGCCGGATGCGGAGCGCGGTCGCCAGCTCCTGGCCCGGGAAGCATCGATCGGACGACAGCGACACCGTCGCGCTGAAGGCGCCGGCGTCGATCTCGAGCGAATTCGCGCCGACCGCGGCGTCCCCATTGTGCATCACGAGCGCGGCCGCCGACGCGCGGTATTCGTAATTCGGGAGGAAGCGCTTGTCGCGCACGATGCCGTCGGGGGAGGTCAGGTAGTCGCCGGGAAACGCCATCCCGTACATCATCTTGTGATCTTCGGGGATGTTGGTGTTGAGAATGCCGAAGGCGCGGATAACCTTGCTGCCGGCGTCCGAGAGCAGCGGAAACTCGATCTTGCAGGCTTCGCCGAACGCGGCGAGAATGTCGCGCGAGTCGTAGGTGATCGACGCGGCGTTGTAGCCGGCGGCCTTGAGCGCCGGGAGCGACTGTTGCAGCTCGACGAGCTGGTTGCGGCAGTAGGGTCACCAATCGGCGCTGCGGCTGAAGACCAGCAGCAGGCCTTTTGGGCCCGAGAGATCCTTGAGCGTGCGGGTCTTGCCGTGCTGGTCGGGCAGGGAAAAATCGGGCACGCGCTCGCCGATTTCCGGTCCCGTGCGCAAACCGTCGTTCTGCGCCGCGACGAACCGGCCCCATTCTTCCGAAGTGATATCCTTTCCGCCGGCGCGGAACTTGGCGATTACGCCGTGCAGGATTTCAGCCTTGGCCTTTGCTTCCATACTTTCTCCGGCTCGGCGACCCGAAACGCGTTTTGCGTTCGCGCCTGGCCGCCCATGCTGTGCATAAATACCTTCCACCCGGTTTGGCACATCTCCGGGAACCCTGTCCATCTTTTATTCGGTTGCTAGCCGCTATTTGTTACCGGGGAAACCGCGCGGGAATGGGTCGAATTGGCGGTCTGAAGCTCACCGCGAACCGCTATCGGTCGCAAAGTAATCGCGAATCGCCATCATCAGGGCCGCGACTGTGTACTCGGCGGGCTGGGCGACGACTTCGATTCCGGCGGAGCGCGCGGTTTCGGCGGTGATCGGTCCGATCGCGGCGGCCTTGAGCTTGCGGGCGATGCTCGCGCCGACCATCTCGCAGAAATTCATCACGGTGCTGGAACTCGTGAACGCGACGAGATCGATCGCATGGGCCGCCGCGATCTCGCGAACGCGGGCGACCGGCGCGTCCGCGGGCTTTACGGTTTTGTAAACCGGCGCGACTATGACCTCGCGCGCGCCCGCCGCTGCGAGCATCTGCGGCAACACCTCCCGCGCCGCCTGCGCGCGCGCAATCAGGATCCGCGCGCCGCGGACGCGGTCCGCGCCGATCGCTTCGACGATTGCCTCCGCGCGGTACTCATCCGGAATCGCTGCGGCCGCGAGCGCATGGGCCCTCAGGCGCTCGGCGGTGGCGGGACCGATCGCGCCGAGCTTCGGCGCCCCGAGCGCGCGGGAATCGACACCACGCGTCCGCATCCGCTCGAGCATCCGCTCGACCCCGCTCGCGCTGGTGAAGATCACCCAATCGAAAGCGGCCAGTCGCGCGATAGCCGCGTCGATCGCCGTATAACTGTCGGGCGCCACGATTTCGATCGTCGGGAATTCCGTGACCTCGGCGCCGAGCGCGCGCAATCCGGCGGCAAACGAGCCGCCATTACCGCGCGCGCGAGTGATCACGATATGTCTGCCGCGAAGCGGCGATGCGTCTGCTGCCGGGGCGGGCCCTGCCGATGGCGAAGGCGCGGCGGCTCCCGCGCCGACCATCTCGTCCGCCCCGGCCGCGAGCATCCGCTCCGCCAGCCGCGCCCCGAGCGCGGCGGCGGCATCGCCATCGCCGGCTTCGCCGGCGATTTCGTCGATTAGATGGCGCGCGCCATCGAGGCTGAAGACGATCGCGCGCATCGCGATTGCCGGCCCGTCGATCCGCGCAAGCGCGCCGACGGGCGAGACGCACGACGCGCCGAGCGCGGCCAGGAAGGCGCGTTCGGCGGCGGTTTCCATCCGCGCCCGCGGATCGTCGAGCGCGACGAGCGTCGCCTCGACCTCGGCCGAGCCGGCGGCGGCGGGAGGGCCGGCCAGCGCCTCGATACAGAGCGCGCCCTGGCCGCCGCTGGGGAGGAAGTCGCGGTCGTCGAGCGGGGCGAGGGCGACGCCGCTTTGGGCGGCGTCGCCCTCGCCCCGCGCGAGCCGCGCGAGACCGGCCAGCGCAAGGATGATCGCATCGAAGTCGCCGGCCGCAAGGCGCGCAAGGCGCGTATCGACGTTCCCGCGCAGCGGCACGACCGTTAGGTCGGGGCGCTGCCGCAACGCCTCGAAGCGCCGGCGCGCTGACGAGGTTCCAAGGCGCGCACCGCACGGCAGCGCGGCGAGCGAGCCGCCGGGCGCGCGCGCGAGCAGCGCGTCGCGCGGGTCGGCGCGCTCGGGCACGGCGGCGATACGAAACTCCGGGGCAAGCCGCGCCGGCAGGTCCTTCATCGAGTGGACGGCGAGGTCGACGCGGCGCTCGACGAGGGCCTGTTCCAGCTCCTTGACGAAAAGTCCCTTGCCGCCGACGGCGGCGAGCGACGCGCTGGCCATCCGATCGCCACTCGTGCGAATCGGGACGATCTCGATCACCGCCGAGGGCAGCAGACGCCGCATCCGTTGCCGCACCAGCTCGGCCTGCGCGAGCGCAAGGGGGCTTGGACGCGAACCGATACGAATTACGGAGGCCATCTATTTATGTTGACCGAACGACCGAACACGGTTGCGCGAGCCGCGCGCATCGGAGGCGGCTGCCGCGGATCACGGCTCCTCGTCATCGTCGGAATCAAGATCGATCTCGAAGTCGAGGCCGGATACCGCGGGGTTAAGTGCGGGTCCCTCGGCGGCCAGATCGCCACAGAGCAGGCGGCGTGCGATCTCCGCGGTATACACGGGGTCAGGCGAGCCGGCCCCGGAGCTGCGCAGGCCTGCCAGGATACGATGGAGGAGCTTGTTCACCAGCGTCCGCGTCAGCGCTTCGATCCGCCGGCGCTCCGCCGGCTCCATCGTCGCCAGCCATGCGCGATGGCGTCCCAGCTCGGTGTCGCGCAGCTGCTCGATACTGACGCGGATATCCTTGATTGCCGGCACCAGGTCGAGCCCGTCCATCCAGCGCATGAAGGAGTCGAGCGCGTCGGCCACGATCGTTTCGGCCTTGTCCGCCTCGCGCGCACGCTCGCCGAGCGATTCGGTAACGACCGCGCCGAGGTCGTCGATGTCATACAGGTACACGTTCTCCATCGAGTTCAGCCGATCGTCGAAGTTACGCGGCACGCCCATGTCGATAAGAAACATCGGACGGTAGCGGCGCTCGCGCAGGATGGCTTCGAAATCGCCGGCCTCGAGCACCGGCCGCGCAGCCGAGAGCGAGCCGATCACGATGTCGGCGATCTTGAGATACGGGCGATGGTTTTCGAAGGGGACGGCGGTGCCGCCGAGCGCGCGGGCGAGCGCGGCCGCATGGTCGAAGGTGCGGCTCGTCACCAGCAGCGTCTCCGCGCCGAGCGCATGGAGCTGGCGCGCGGTGAGCTCGGCCATCTGGCCCGCTCCCATCAGCATTACCGTCTTGTCCCCGAGGGTGTCGAAGATTTGTCCCGCCAGGCGCACGGCCGCCGAGCTGACCGATACCGAGCCGCGGCCGATCAGCGTCGCCTTGCGCACGCGCTTGGCGACCGAAAAGGCACGATGAAAGGCGCGATGCAGCACCAGGCCGGCGGTGCCGGCCTCGGCCGCGTGGCTGTAGGCGAGCTTGAGCTGGCCGAGGATCTGCGGCTCGCCGACCACCATCGAGTCGAGGCTCGCGCCGACGCGGAACAGGTGGCGCGCAGCCTGCCGCCCCTCGAAGCGATAGAGCGCGCCGGCGAACAGCGCCGCGTCAACCTCGCGATCGGCGGCGAGGAAGCCTATCGCCTCGTCGATCGCGCGCGCCGGGTCGGATGCCACGCCGATAATCTCGACGCGGTTGCAGGTCGAAATCAGCGCACATTCGGCGAGCGCGGGCGCGCGATCCTTGAGCCGCCCGAGCGCCGCGGCGATTTTGCTGTCGCCATAGGCCAACTGCTCGCGAACCGCTACCGGAGCGGTGCGATGGTTGATGCCGGCGATGAGGAGTTTCTCATCCATCGTGTGTGCGTTCGCCGCGCCTCAGCCGAAACTCCCGCCGTGCTTGCCGGGAAAGAGCAGACTCACGCTCAGGAACGATCCCACCAGGACTGTGAACACCGCGAGCGTGAGCGCCGCGGCGCGCCGCCCGCGCCATCCGGCGGCGACCCGCGACTCGAGCAATCCTGCATAGAGCAGCCAGGTGACCAGCGACCACGATTCCTGCGGCTCCCACGACCAGAAATGGCCCCAGGTCGCTTCCGCCCACAGCGCGCCGCTCACGATCCCGAGCGACAGCATCACGAAGCCCCATCCGAGCAGCCGGTAGTTGATACGGTCGAGCTTTTCGAGACTCGGCGTCGTCTGTCCCGTCGGCGCCATCGGGCGCTTCGCCTTGAGGCGAGATTCGTACACCAGGTAGGCGAGGCTCACGCCCGCCGCAACCATGAAGAGCGCGTCGCCGAGGAAAGCGAGCGTCACATGAACAGGCAGCCATGCACTGCGCAGGCTGTCGGGAATCACGAGGCGGCTGCGGCGCTCGAGCAGCATTGCGGCCGCGACCGCGGCTAGAACCCCCGGCGCGACGAAAGCGCCGAGCACCTGCATCCGCATGCGGGAAATCAGCACGAAGCTGACGATCGCCGTGAGCCAGGCCAGGAACGACAACGACTGGCCGAAGTTCGTAACCGGCATATTCCCGGCGTTGATCGCCCCAAGCACCAGGTCCATCGTGTGAAAGAGCACCGCGGCGCCAAGCAATGGCACCGCCTGATCGGCCCATCGCGGACGATTGGCAGCGCGTCCGGCGACGAATCCGGCCGCTGAAAGCGCGTAACATACTAATGCGGGCGGCAGCCAGATAGTGTCCATCTCTTGGACCTAATCGCTCGATTCCATTCGGCCTGCGCCGGCGCGCGGTTTTAACGAAGGACGGTCGAGTCCACAGGCCCTCCAGGCGACAGGATAGCCCGCCGTTACGGGCCCGATGTTAAATAGTGCCTGCTCGATGCCGAAGACAAGCAACCGTGCGCCGATACGTCATGTCCGCTCGCCATTGTAATACACCCGCTTCGGGCGAGACAGTGAATCGGCGCGCGGCGGCGATGCGGCGCGGCAAGGGGGAGAGATGATGGAAGACGCTGAGGTGAGAGGGGCGGCTGGATTGCGTGCGTTCAATCGGACGCGTTCGACGGTGCTCTGCGAGCGGCTCGAAGAGGCGGGCGGAATGAGGGGCAAGAGCCGCGGCCTGCTCGGACGCGAGGGCCTCGCGCCTGGAACCGGGATGTTATTCGAGGCTGGGTGGATGGAACCCTTCATGTGCATGCACATGTTCTTCATGCGCTTCGCGATCGATATCGTTTTCCTCGACCGCGGGGGTCGAGTGATACGGATAAGCCACAATCTGCGGCCGTGGCGCCTGTCTCCGATCGTTTGGGGAGCGCGCAAGGCGCTCGAACTCCCAGCCGGCGGTGCAGCGGAGAGCCGGACCGAAGTGGGCGATCAGATCGCTTTGGAGCGTTCGTAGGCATCTCCTCCCGAGTCCCGTGGTGAATTATTTCCGCTCGGTTGGTTGCGTCCAAGGCGCGTTTTGTGGCGCTGTTGCAACCGAGCCGGCAGATTTTTCAACAGTATGCTCTGAAAAACTCAAATAAACTCTTGATTTAAGGTTCAGGCCGATCGTGGCACGGCGAGTGCTATCAAGTACCACGTAACGGAGCCAGCGAGCGATGTGGCTAGACATTTGAGAATGCTTTAAAAATAGCGTAGATTTGTTATCGGCTATCAAATGTCATGAAGACCATAACGTATTTGAAAGCGGATCTGGTAAATAAGGCAGTAATAGAGGCTAAACCGGAAAACAGCCTCATCGAACTGGAACAGGTCAAGGAGGAGAGAAAAATGGACGTGTTTACTAAGGCTTTTCTGAAGGTTCGTGAGCGTTTCGTGCGCCTGCATCGCGCCCAGACGATGACGGAGTACGCGCTCATTCTGGCGGCCATCGCGGTCGTCGTGTACGGCACCTATAAGGTGCTCGGCAACAACATCGCTACGCTGGCGAGCGGCGTCGATTCCGCTCTGACCACTGCGTAAGCGACCTTTCCAACACTCAAGTCTAGAATCCGGCATTTTAAACCCCTTTAAGCCCGGCGGATGGCCAAGTGCCGTCCGCCGGGTCCTGCCTTTGGCGAGCCTCCTTCGAATTTCCCAAAGCTTTTCACCTTTTCACCTCGGATGAAAATACGGCACGTTGCATCGATGCAACCCCTGTCGCTGCTAGACATATTCTAATTCCTATTCTAAAGAGGCCTAGGATTCTTTTAGCTAGTTTGTAGCTGTGGCATGCAACGTGCTGACGGCTTGTGGCCCTACCGGGTAAGCCAAGGCTTTTCGCCTCGGCTGCCACTGTTGGGACAGAAAGGGATAAGGCGAGGCGCGAAGGGGAGGCGGGTCTTAAGGTGAGGTTTCAGCTATTCCAGGGAGGTCAAACTGCGCTCGCTCTGAGCATGGCGCTGCCCGTGATGGTTGGTGCTGCGCGCATCGGAGCGGATAGCTGGGCGCTCCATCTTAGCGCTGTTCGTCTGCAGACGCTCGCGGATGAAGCCGTGCTGACAGGAGCGGCGTATCTGCCGGCCAATCCTCTTATTGCCGAACGCGCGGCGCTCACCAAGGCGTTGATGACCGGGATAGGCGAAAATGAGATCGTCTACAATCGCCCGGCTGCCGACAGCCGCTCGATCACGATGGTAGTCGAGCGCAACGTGCCCTATCGTTTCACGCGACTGTTCGGTCTTTCGCAGGGCCAGGTGATCGTGAAGGCAGTGGCTGCATGCGGGAGGCCCGATTCGGCCGCGGGTTTGGTCCCAATCGGAATCCAATACGCTCCCGACGGTGCCGGGTACCGAGCGCATCGCGCGATTATTCTGCATCCAGCACGCGCTGAACGGCCCGCCACGGAGGGCATGTGGAGGCCGCTCGAGCTGGGATCGTGCGACACCGGATGTGTACCGTCGCGTGGCGCGCTTGTCGGCTCCCAGAGCGCCGCTGGCCTAGGCGACATTCTTAGGGTCAGCGAAAAGGGCGACCGCAGCCTGGCAATTCGATCGGCGCTCCTCGCGCGCCTTCGTGTGGGAGCTCGAAGCGACCCTGGCGCGAGCGCGGCCAACTATGCGATCGGCGATCCGCGCCGAATCGAAGTCGCATTTGTCGATTTCAACCGCGAGAGCCAAGACGCGATCGGGTCGACCGCCTGGGTGCGCGGGTTCGCGAGTCTGTGGCTAACGTCTGTAGATGCGCAGGGGAATATAAGCGGCGAGTTGCTCGACTTATCTCCTGCAGGAGCGTCTCAGACAGAGAGGCACGGTCTAGAATCAGTGCTTTTGCCCTAGGGTCGATCTATGTGTAAAGAGAAAAATTTGTATCTGAACGCGAATAAGAACAGCTTGACATGCTAAAGCTCGGGACGTACACTTGGCGGCAAGGTTAGCAGCCAGCGCTTCAGATGCCCGAGAAAAAAGCGTATTTGCCAAGCCACAAGGCGATGAAAGAAGAGATGGATGCACTCATCAGGACATGCTTCCAGAAAGCTGTTTCCTGTGGGTAGATCGCGACGAACACGCGGGAGTTGACTCCTAACTAGCGAAGGCTTGAGCAGCTCAGGCTGCGTGTGTAAAGCCATGCGGATGCGCCGCAATGCGATATGGCACGTGGTCTGATGATATAAGGCAGAGAGAAAGACCGAAGAACATTACACTTTGGGGAGTCTATCCCCGCAAAGCCGCGTGGAAAGCGGCTGAAACCAAGGAGGAAATGAAAATGGACGTGTTTACAAAGGCTTTTCTGAAGGTTCGTGAGCGTTTCGTGCGCGTGCATCGTGCCCAGACGATGACGGAGTACGCCCTCATCCTGGCGGCCATCGCGGTCGTTGTGTACGGGACCTACAAGGTGCTCGGCAACAACATCGCTACGCTGGCCAGCGGCGTCGATTCCGCTCTGACCACCGCGTAAA
>DATJXN010000054.1 GCA_035500095.1 Candidatus Binataceae bacterium | reverse complement strand
GGCGCGCGCGCCCGCCGGCGACGCGGGCGGGCTCGCGCGCAGCCGGTCGCGGCGCGGCGGCCCCGGAGAAGCCGCGAGCGCGGCGCGCCCTGCGCGCCCGCGCGGGGGCGGCGAAGAAGAGCGGGCCACGCCGACGCCGGCGATAGACGGCGGCGGGGCGTGTTCCGCGGAGAGCAGAGCGGCGCGCGCATCCGCGCGCGCCGCGGAAGAGAAGGATCACAGCGATGCGTTTACGCAGGTCGGAACTTTCCACCCCCGGCAGCAACCAGCGGATGATCGAGCGCGCGGCGGCGAGCAGCGCCGACCTCGTGTTCCTCGACCTCGAGGATTCGGTTGCGCCCAACGAAAAAGTCGCGGCGCTCGGCCGCGTTATCGACGCGCTGAACGGTTTGGACTGGGGCAAAAAAACCCGCGCCGTGCGGATCAACAACGTCGAAACCGAGTACGCCTACCGCGAGGTGATCGAGCTTGCCGAGAAAGCGGGCGACAACCTCGACCTGATAATCATTCCCAAGGTCAAGGCGCCGCGCGACATCTGGTTCGTCGATACTTTGCTCTCGGGGATTGAAATGACGCTCAAACGCAAGCGGCGCATCGGGCTCGAGGTCCTAATCGAGGAAGTGCAGGCGCTGATCAACGTCGAGGAGATAGCGCGATGTACGCCGCGGCTGGAGGCGATCATTTTCGGCCCCGGCGATTTCAGCGCTTCGCAGGGCGTGCGCTTTCCGGCCAAGGGCGCTCCGGGCTATCCCGGCGACATGTGGCATTATGCGCGCAACAAGATCGTGGTCGCGGCGCGCGCGGCCGGAATCGACGCGATCGACGGTCCTTTCGCCGACTTCCACGATCCCGAAGGGTACCGGCGTGAGGCGACCTGGGCGTCGATCCTGGGCTTCGTCGGCAAATGGGCGATCCATCCGAGCCAGATCGATCTCGCCAACGAAGTCTATTCGCCGACCAGGGAAGAGGTCGCGCGGGCGCGCAAGATGGCCGAGGTTTACGCCAAGGCCGAGGCCGACGGCCTCGGCGCAGTTACCTACGAAGGCGTGATGATCGACGTCGCGTCCGTCCGCGGCATCCGCCACGTTATCGAGCGCGCGGATTTGATCGGGATGTAAGCCCGCGCCCGCAAAGAGGCGGGTCTTTATCGATTATTAACAGTTGGCGCCGGTTACTTTTCGATCCTGAGTATCCAGACGCCTGCCGCAGCGCGGGTCTCGACTATAGCGTACCCCTCGCCCTCGGCGGCGCGCGGGATGTCGCGTGCGCCGCGCGGATCGTCGAGCGTCAGTTCCAGCGTTTCGCCCCTGGCCATCCGCTCCAGGCGCACCTTGGCATGCGCCCAATTGAGCGGGCATTTAACGCCTCTCAAATCGAGACGGATTACCTCCGCGGCGGGCTTCACCGCATCGATCATAACACGTTGATGGCATCCGGGGCGCGGCGGCGGCGAGCCGCCGCGCGGCCGACGACGTCAGGCGCCCGCGTTTTCCAGTTCGCTCGCGCGTTTGAGCACGCGGCGCATCACATCCTCGCTCTGCGCGCCGACCAGCGGCCAATCGCCGACAAGAAAAGTAGGCACCCCGCTTATTCCACGCTGACTGGCCGCCATCGCGTTATTCCTGATGCGCATCGCGTACTTGCCCGAGTCGAGCGCTTCGCCGAGCGAGGCGCGATCGAGCCCGACCTCCGCAGCCAGATCCAGCAGCACGTCGCGCTTGCCGATATTCAGCCCTTCAGCGAAGTAGGCGCGGAAGATGCGGTCTTCGAAGGCCTCGGCGAGGCCGGCTTCCGCGGCGAACTCGCCCGCCTGCAGCGCCGGCATCGAATTGGCGAGCGTGGCCGGCGCCTTCATCTCGACCCCGGCCGCCGCGCCCATCGCGCTTATCCGCTCCCACATCGCTCTGCGCGTCTTGGGATCCATATCCGGACGCCACTGCTCGGCCGGCATGCCTTCGGCCGGCCATTCGGGATGTATTTGAAAGCCCCGGTGATGAATCGTGAAATCGAATTCGGATTTGAGTCTTCGCAACACGGCGAAGCCGATGTAGCAGAAGGGTCAGATGAAGTCGGAAAACATCGTGATGTTGATCGCCATCGCGCTTGCTCCTTGTGCCGACTATATGCCGCCGCGCAGGGCCCGGTCAAAAAGGCCGTTTGGCCGCCTGCGAAGTGCAACTTTCTGAGCGCCGCGCGGCTGTGTTAGTAGCTAGAAGGAGGGCGGCGCGCTCGCGGGCGAGGACTTCGCGGAGATTTCGATTCGGCGCCGCGCACGCACTCTGGAGGAAGCATGATTGCCGACAATCTCGGACTCGACGGCAAGGTCGCGATCATCACCGGGGCCGGCCGCGGCCTTGGCCGCGCGATGGCCGCGCGGCTGGCAGGCGCCGGCGCGGATATCGTCGCCGCGGCGCGCACGGTCGAGCAGCTCGAGGAAACCGCGGCCGAGGTGCGCAAGCTCGGACGCAAGTGCCTCGTCGTGCGGACCGACGTCGCGCTCTCGGAGGACGTCAACGCGATGGTCGCGGCGGCGGTCAAGGAATTCGGCAAGGTCGACGTGCTGATCAACAACGCCGGCGCCGGCGAGGACTCCTTCGGCAAGACGATCGACCAGATAAGCGACGAGGAATGGCGCCGCGGCATCGACATCAACCTCTCGAGCCAGTTCTACGGATGCCGTGCGGTGATTCCGCAGATGCTCAAGCAGCAGCACGGCAAGATCATCAACGTTGCATCGGGTTACGGACTCCGCGGCGGCAAACACAATTACATGTACGCCTGCTCCAAGGGCGCGGTGCTGCAGTTGACGCGCTCGATGGCTCTGACTTACGCCGACTATAACATACAGACCAACTGCATCGTGCCCGGAATCTTTCCGCACAACGAACGCCTGATGGCGTTTTTCAAGGGCGGCAAGTTCATCCCGATGGGCCGTGGCGGAGAGGACGCGGACGTGGGCCCCCTCGCGATTTTCCTCAGTTCGGAGGCCTCCAATCACATCAACGGCGCGCTCATCAAGATCGACGGCGGCGGTCTGGCCGGCGGCATCACGCCGACCGGCGTCGCGCCGCAGCCGACCGAGTGACGACAGGCGAGGGCACTATGGCGCTTCCCCAGGGGTTGGACGACTTCACGCTGGCTGAAAAGTCGGCGCTGGTTATCGGAGCCGAGCATCCGGCCGGCCGCGTTGCCGCGGCGGCGTTGGCGGAGGCGGGCGCGCGGCTGATGATCGCCTCGCAGGAGCCGGGCACCAACGAGCAGATCAATGAGACGGCCAAGGCGGCGCAGGCTTCCGGCGCGAAGGCCGCGCCGATAACCCAGATACAGAACGCGGCCATCCGCGCCGACGTCCGCGCGACGATCGACAAGGCGGTCAAACGCCTGGGCGGCCTCGACGTGATAGTGACGGCGCTCGATGCTCCCTACTATGCGCCGGCCGAGGCAGGAGACGACGCGATGTTCGACCGCGTCATGGAAGGCAACGTGAAGAACGTGTGGATGGCGTGCCAGGAGGGCGCGCGCGCGATGCGCCAGCGCGGCGGCTCGATCGTCGTCGTCAGTTCGGTCCTCGCAGAGCGCGGCGTGCCCGGCGCGTCGCTCTATTGCGCGGCCAAGGGCGCGGTCGCGAACCTGGTGCGCGCGCTGGCGCTCGAATGGGCGCGCGAGAAAGTCCGCGTCAACCTGCTCGAAGCGGGCTGGATGGCCGAGGAGGGCAATCCCGCGACGTCCAACGACGAGTTCGCAGCGACCCTGCTCAAGTACCTGCCCTACAAGCGGCTGGTGAAGCCCGAGGAGCTGGCCGGAGCGCTGCTCTACCTCGCTTCCCCGGCGTCGGGCTTCGTCACCGGCGAGGCGATCGCGATCGACGGCGGCCTGCTCTGCCGCGTCTGAGCGCACGGGGGCTCACCCGAGCGCAGCCGTTAGCAGCAGGACGCTTTCCTCGAGCGCCTCAACCGCGTGAGGCACTGTGCCCTCCACCATCGCCAGCATTCCCGTACCGAGTTCGCGCGCGAGGCTCCCACTGCTCAAGCGAACGCGTCCGGAGAGCACGTGAACACTGACCGCTTTGCGCGCGGAGTGCTCTTTCAGATGCGCGCCCGGCTTCAGCATCAACAAAGTCAGCGAGAGGTCGTCGTTCTTTACGACACTCACCGAGGCGCGGTCGTTTTTTTGCCATTGCGGCTCGCTGGCGGCGTGGTGGCGCGCTTGTTCGAGCGCGAAAACCACGAATGGGCCGCGGGCACGCTCACCGGTTTTCTCGTGCTGATCCATCACGTTTGCCTCAGATAAAGCTCCCGTTTGATTGCGTTACGGCGCCGCGGCGCCGCGCTCAGGGCACGAAGGGCGACGCCAGCGACAGGCCGCCGTCGACCATAATCGTCTGCCCGGTTAGAAAAGCCGCGTCAGGCATGCAGATGAGGCAGACAACGGCCGCGATCTCCTCGGCGCTCGGGACGCGTTTGAGCGCCGAGCGCTCAGCCGCGGCCCGCGCGATCCGTTCGAAATCATCGCCCATGTAGAGCCGCGACGAGTCGCTGTCGATCAGCGCGAAATTAACGCCGTTGACCGTGATGCCGCGCGGCCCGAGTTCGAAGGCGAAGTCGCGCACCATGCTCTCCAGCGCCGCCTTGGCCGCGCCCAACGCGCCGTGTCCGGCGGTGAAGCGAATCGAGTCGACTCCCGAGATCATTACGATGCGCCCGCCCGTGCTCATCAGACGTGCGCTCTCCTGAACCGCGGCGACGAAGCCGCCGACGCTCAGGTTGAAGGTCCGGGTAAGATTGTGCGGTTTGAGTGCGAGCAGCGGGCGGAACGCGGTCGCGGCGGCGTTGGCGATCAGAATATCGACGCGGCCGAGCTCCTCGCCCGCGCGGCGGACCATCGCGCGCACCTGCTCGTCCTCGCCAAGGTCGGCCTGCAGCAGGATCGAGCGCGGCGCGAAAGCGCGAATTTCCTCAAGCGCGCGCCGCGCGCTCTGCTCGTCGCGGCGGTAGTTGAGCGCAAGGGTTGCGCCACCGCGCGCTAACCTGAGCGCTGTTGCGCAACCTAGCCCGCGCGTGCCGCCCGTGACGATCGCCACCTTGCCGTCGAATTCGCCCATCGCAGCGAGACTACCAAAAGCTTCGGTGAGGCGACGAGCCGCGGCGTCAATTTCCGATTCCGGCGAGGTTTGATGAGGTTTGCACGCCGGCGAGTTTGTCGGCATAGTTTTCGGGCGTTCGCCGTCTATCCAAGGGGGGAGAAATGGCTGCAGCGGAAGAGTCGCGAATCGGTAAGGGGACCAAGGTCTCGGGGAATCTGCATTTTCATGGCACCGTGCGAATCGAGGGCGAAGCCGACGGCGAGATAGTCGGCGATGAGGTGGTGATTGCGGAAGGCGCCGTGGTGTCGGCCAAAATCACCGCGACGCGGCTGACTATTGCCGGTACCGTCAGCGGCGAAATCGTGGTGCGCCAGCGCCTGGAACTGACATCCTCGGCGCGCTTGCGATGCACGATCAACACGCCCAGCCTCATTCTCAACGAAGGCGCGCAGTTCGACGGCGATTGCCGGATGCCGCGCGACCGCCTGGCTGCCTAAGCATCGCGAGGGGCGCCGGCGGTTTCATGCGGCGGGGGCGAAGCTGACCAGCGCGGTCTCGGCGTCGTCGCGCGCGCGCCGGCGCACAACGCGGCCGGCCTCGTCGAGTTCGAAGTCCTCCACGTCGCCCATCCGCGGCTCGAAAACCCATCGCCGCCCCGCGTCGTCCCTCCGGTAATAGGTCTGCTTGGGCGAGCTGACGACGAGCGTATTCGGGTCGATCGTCGCGACCCGCCCGATCCATCGCGCCTGTCCGCGGGCGCGCACGTGCGCGAGGATCAAAGCCTTGCACAGGATCAGATCGGCATCGACTTCGCGCATGCGGCCGAGCTTGGAGCTCATTTCTTCACGGCCGCCGGCGGCGATCAGATGGCCGCGGATGAGATCCCCGGTCGCCGCGTAGCTGGCGTTGCGTTTGAACGGGCCGCGGCTGTATCGCACCGCGACCGCGACGATCAGGCCGCCGTCCAGGCGCGCCTCGACCTCGTGGCGATTGAGACCGTCGAGGGTGCGCCTTATGCCGCGAATGAATCCCGCGCCGAGCGTCGCCTCTTCGATCGCGACCAACTCGGCCCCGCGTCGCAGTTCGTAGCGATACTCCCCGGCGGGCAGCGCCGCAGCGCCCGCAGAGGTCTCTTCTGTCGTCGCCATCAGTGAAGCCCGCTCAACAGTCGTTCGAGCCGTGCCGCGAGCACAGGAGCGCCGGTTTCATGCTTGAAGTAGACATAGATCTCGTCGGCGCCTTCCCCTACGCGCGCCAGGCGCCCGGCCCACTCCCTAAGCGCGTCGTCGTCATAGGTCTCCTTGCGCAGCCGCACGTAGACATATGGCGCGGTGCGCTCGACCGGGCTTGCCTGGCGATCGCTCTCCGCGATGCAGAGCGCGGCGCCGCCGTCGCCGAGCGCCTGCAGAGCGGAGTCGCCCTCAAACCATGAACGGTTGCGAAACTCGAAGGCCGCACGCAAGCGTCCGCTGAGCATCGCGATGAACTCGCGCAGCAGCGGCACGTCGCGGCTGAAGTCGGGCGGAAGCTGGAACAGCGCGGGACCCAGGCGCTCGCCCAGCACCGCAGCAGTCTCGGCGAAGAAGCCGACGGTCTCGTCCGTATTGCGCAGGCGAGCGAAATGCGTGATGCGCTGCGGCGCCTTGAGCGCGAAGCGAAAGTGCGCCGGTGTCTGTTCGGCCCAGCGCTCGAGCATCGCGCGGCGCGGCATCGCGCGAAAAGTGTAATTGATCTCCACCGTCGGAAGCCGTTCGGCGTAATACGCCAGCATCTTGGGACCCGGCAGCTTCGGCGGGTAGAAGTTTCCGAGCCACTCTTTGTAGCTGAAGCCGGAAGCGCCGATCCTCACCTGCGGAGCCATCGATGATCGAACCTATTCGCGCGCGTCGGATCGGACAAGCCGTAGCTGCTGCCGGTCGAACAAACGTGCGTAGCCTTATCGATGTTCGTTAACTGATCGCTTTCGCGTTCGGTCGAGAGATTAGCTTCCCTTATAATCAAAGGTCAGAGGTTATTGAAAAAAATTTCGATCGTAAAAGGGGGGCTTTTCTTTTTGAGGAATCTATCCTAATAATGCATATCAATGCCGAAAATTGGCACAATAAGACCGGGGTCGGCATAGGTGGGTTGATGGTGGAGGTTGGGGTTTGGTTCGCTCCAAAAGGGGATAGGAAAGATGCCTTCGACTGGCGCAAAGGTTTTGACGGTCAACGAGCTGTCTGAGTACCTGCGGGTCCACCGCTCGACGATCTATCGCCTGCTGAAAAAGGGACAGTTGCCGGGTTTCAAGATTGGCAGTGACTGGCGCTTCAACGTTGAAGCGATCGACGAATGGCGTCTGCAGCAGGGCGCCGCGCAACTCGAGGAGTTGCGAGCCGAAATCGGTCACTGAGTCGTCCGGGCGGCGCGAATAAACAAATCTGCAAGTCGCCGCAGCAGGCTGCCGCTACAGTTAGATTCGAGCGATCGCGCGATAATGGTCGCCGGCGCACTCGCGCGCGCGTGCACCGGTGCACCTGAGCGCTTCGCCGGGCTGCGTCGGCGGCGCTTGGCGCGCGCGGCACGCCGCGCGTAAACTGTGCGGGCGATGCCGACCGACATATCACACAAAACCCGGCTTTTCACCGAATCAGTCATCCGCGAGATGACGCGGCGCGCGCTCGCCTGCGGAGCGGTCAACCTGGCGCAGGGATTTCCCGATTTCGCGGCGCCCGCGGAACTTAAGGAAGCGGCCAAGCGCGCGATCGACGAGGACTACAACCAGTACGCGATCACGCACGGCTCGCCCAACTTCCGCCGCGCGATTGCCGACAAGGCGCGCGCCTACAATCGGCTCGAATGCGATCCCGACCGCAACGTGACCGTTACCTGCGGCGCGACCGAGGCGATGGTCGCGACGATGCTCGCGGTGATCAATCCGGGCGACGAAGTGATCATCTTCGAACCCTTCTACGAGAATTACGGGCCTGACGTAATCCTCGCCGGCGCGACGGCGCGCTACGTGGCGCTGCGCGAGCCCGACTTCGCGATCGATCGTGCCGAGCTCGAAGCGGCTTTCGGCCCGCGCACCAAGGCCATCGTCATCAACACGCCGCACAATCCCTCGGGCAAGGTTTTTACGCGCGCGGAACTGGAGTTTATCGCCGAGCTCTGCCAGCGCCACGACACGCTCGCGGTGACGGACGAGATCTACGAGCACATCATCTTCGACGGCGCGTGGCACCTGTCGATCGGCAGCCTGCCCGGGATGGCCGAGCGCACGATCACCATCAGCGGGCTTTCCAAGACCTACTCGATCACCGGCTGGCGGCTCGCTTACGCGATCGCCTGCGCACGGCTGACCGGGGCGATACGCAAGGTCCACGATTTTCTGACGGTCGGCGCGCCGCATCCGCTGCAGGAGGCCGGCGCCGTGGCGCTTGCGATGCCGGAGTCGTTTTACGCGGAATTGAAAGCGATGTACGAGCGCAAGCGCGCGCTTCTGCTCGGGGCGCTTAAGGCCGCGGGGCTGCGATGCTGGATGCCGCAGGGCGCCTACTACATCATGAGCGACATCGGCGAGCTTGGCTTTCGCGACGATTTTGAAGCCGCCGACTTCTTTCTCGACGCGCTCGGCGTCGCCGCGGTTCCCGGCTCAAGTTTCTATCATCGCGACGAACTGGGCCGCCGGATGCTGCGCTTCACGTTTTCCAAGAGCGACAAGACCCTCGAGGCGGCGGCGCAACGCCTGGCGCATCTGGGCGAAAAGCTGGCGGCGCGCAGCCGCGGCTGAATCCCGCCCCAACGCTGCTGCGGCGAATGGTCAGTCGCCGAGGTAGCGACGGCGGACGAAGACTTCACCGAGCAGCAGCACTATCACGAGCGGCAGGAGATACGGATTGGCGTCGCGATAGATCGTGACGAGCTGTCCGCGCGGCGCAAGCATCTGGGCCGCCGGCGCCCCCACCGTACCGCCCGTGGCGCGGGCGAGCTCGCGCAGCAGGTCAAGGTTGGCCGGGCGCAGCTTCAGCTCCGCCTGATCGGCCGGGCCCGCTTCGGGCACGGCGACCTCGCGGCGCACCAGCACGCGCTCGGTGTCGCCCTCCTTGACCATCAGGGTGACGTTGTACTTGCCGCGCTTGAGCGGAGCGGATTCGCCGACATAGACCGCGCGGCCCGACTCGGTCATCGGCACGTCGATCGCGTTGCCCGTTGTGTTGCCGATTCCGCTTATCCGGCAGACCAGGTTGTTGACCGGCGCACTGTCGGCCTTTTCCGCCTGCAGACTGAGCACGCCGCCCGCCGCGTTATGCACGCGCAGGCTGAACGGCCCCGAATCGCCCTGGCGCATCACCCAACTTGTGAGCTGCGACCAGAATTCCGCATAACGGTTCCATCGCACCCAGCTCAGCGATGCGGTCGAGTCGGTGTCGGCGGCGAAGACCGCGCTGCGGCCGAGGCCGTACTGCCAGGCGGCGAGCAGCGGCGCGGCCGTGTCATTGCGCCGGATGCGCAGCGGCACGGCGGCGCCATCCTTGGGAAGGGTTGCTGCGAAGAGGCCGATCGGCGGAATCTCGCGCGGGCTGATGCCGCTCAGGATCGTGCTGTCGCCCGCGTATTCGAGATGACTCTGCTGGTGACGCTTGTCGGCGATCGCTTCATTGGTGAGATGAACCAGCAGCAAGGGCAGCTTGCGGATGTCTTCGACGCGATAGAAGGTGCCGCCGGTGCTCTTGGCGAAGTCCTGGAGCAGGCGCAGGTTCTCCAGGTCGGGTCCGATACGGATGGTCGAGACCGAGATGTGTTGCTTCTCGAAATCGGCCATCAACTGGTCATGATCGTGATACTGGCGATTGGTGTCGCCGTCGGTGAGCAGGATCACCTGATGCACCGGGATGCCGCTTGCGAGGATCTCGCGCTCGGCGATTTCCAGCGATTCCTTGAAATCGGTGCCGCCGCCGGGTTCCAGCCGCTCGATTCGGCGGGTCAGTTCGGCGCGATCCTCGCCCACCGGGCGCAGATGCGAGAGCACGTAAGGCTCCGAATCGAACGCGATTACGCCCGCGTAGTCGGTGTCGTCAAGCTGGTTGATTAGCGCGGCCGCGGCCTCCTTGGCGTATTTGATCCGCTCGCCGTCGCGCACGGCCGGATAACGCGAGTTGTAGCTCATCGAGTTGGAGCGATCGATCAGCAGGTAGACCGCGATCGGTTCGCGCGAAGGTGGCGGCGGCTGCGGAGTGAAAGTTATCGGCAGCGCCTTTTCCAGTTTCCCCTGGTGAAACTTTTCGTCGCGCAGCGCATCCCCGGTCACGATCAAGCCGCCGCCAAAGTCGCCGACGTAGCGCGCGAGCGCGGCCTGCACGTCGGGCGTCAGCGCCGCCGCGGTTACGTCCACCAGGATCACCGCCTGGTAGGCGAGGTAGGTTTCGGGATCGGCCGGCAGTCCGTGCGGCGCCGTCTCCTGCACGTCGTATTGGCGGAGCCTGAGCGCGCTCAGCAGGCTGTCGGGTGGGGTGCTCGAGACCACCAGCACGCGCGGCGGCGCGATAACCGAAACCGCGGTCTCCGCGGCGGGATTGACCACCGCCAGCGGCGAATCGACGTCGATCCGCGCGTTCAGCAGATAGGCGCCGTAGCTGTCCAATTGGTAGGGCAGGCTGAAGCGATTGAGCCCCGGCTGAAGCACCACCGAGCGATGGCCCAGTTCATGGTTACTGCTTGTCAGCCGCACGCGGGCCACGGCCGGCGCGCGCGCTTCGCTCAGGACGTCGAGCCGGAGCGCGAAGCTCGCGTGAGCGCGGACCGGACTCGGCGCCTCGAAATCGACGATCGCGACGCGGCCCGCCGCCGACGGCGGCGGCGCCTCGGTGTAGAGCCGCGCTTGCTGTTCGACCAGCGCGGGCAGTTCGGCCCTGGCGTCGCCGTCGGTTTCGTTGCCGTCGGTCAGCAGCACGATGCGCTTCTCGTCCTGCGGCGGCATCAGGCTGAGCGCGGTGGTGAGACTCGCCGCGATGTCGGTGCCGCCGGGATCGGCGCCGGAACGCGAAGGATCGACATGCATCAGGCGTGGATCGCCGAGCGGCGCGAGCAGGCGCGTGCTGCGGCCAAACTCGAGCACTGCGAGCCGGTCGCGCGGACTCATCGCCGTGCGCACGGCTTCAAGCTGCTGGAGCATCCATTGGAACTGGTCGGGCGCGATCGAATGCGACACGTCCATCGCGACCACCACCGACATCCGTTGGGCCGGTGTCCTGAGCGGCAGGCGCAGGCCGGCGAGCAGCGCGACCAGGATCACGAACAGGCTTCCGCGCAGCGCCGCCGCAGCGAAGCCTGGCGCGCGGCGCCCCGCGCGGACGGCCATCAGGCCGGGCGCCACAGCGAGCGGTGCGGCGAGCAGCAGCCACAGGAATTCGGGCCGCTCAAACATTGCCGACCCTCCAGCGCATCGCCTTGCGTGTGAGCAACGCCGACTCAACCAGCATCGCGAGTAGCGCAAGCGCGACGAGCCACGCCGCGATCGGCTTTACCCGGGTGCGGGCTGGAATGTTGGCCGGAGATGTCTCGGCGGAGGCGGCGGGCTTCGAGGATACGCGGGCCGGCGCCGCCGCGGTCAGATCCGATTCGCCCGCGTCGTAGTAATTCGCGTAGATCACCGCCTTGGTTCCGGCCGAACTCACCTGGTAGCGCCCGGCCTGGAGCGGGCGCAGGCGCACGCGCCCCATCTCGTCCGCTCTGGCGAGGGTCACCGATCCGTCGGGAGAGGTGATTTTGGCGACCCCGGCCGCCGGAACGCTGACTGAACCGCCGGTCGATACCACCTGCAGGTCCTGTGGCGCGAGCAGACGCTTGACCATCTCGACCGTCAGCACAAGGCCTTCGAGCTTGTCCGGATCGAGCAGCACATGGTCGTTCACGCTGAACGCGATCACGCCCATCGCGCCGCGCGAATCGTAGCCGAAGCCCGCCAGCGGAAAGGATCCGCTGCTGCCCGCACCGGTGCCGTGCGCGAGCACGTCCATCCACTCGGGCAGGCTAAGGATACGCGCCGGGCTAAGCGCGAGCGGCTGGTCAAGCTGCTCGCCGTCTGCGCGCTCCTGCATTTCGGCCGTCGTCACCGTGCCGACCACCGGCAACTGCCACGGGGGCGGCGCCGAGCGCTCGAGCCACGGCGGCGGATAGATAATCAGGCGCGCGTCGGCCTTGACGCCGGGATCGTAGGCGTCCTCGAGCAGCGCGATGCGATAGCGCGGAGAGCTCTTGAGATCGAATTTAACCGGATCGACCGCGGTTACGATCAGACCCTGATTGACCGCGAGCAGGACGCGGGCAAGGTCGTCGCGCGCCTCGGGGCTCGGCGACATCACCAGCGCCTTGTCGGGCTTCTCGTTGGGCGCGAACGTCCAGCGATGGTTGTCGGCCGCGAGCGCGTCTTCGGTGACGATGCGCGCCTCGACGAGGCCGGCCTTTTCCAGCGGGCCGAACGGCAGCACGGTTTGACCGCGCGGTTCCAGCACGAAAGTGTTGTTCGAGAGGTCTTTGCCATCGAGCTCGAGGACAAGCTCGCATACCTGCGGACGGTCGGAAAAGTTGCGCACGACGACTCGTCCTGGCGAGGCGCCCACCGTTCCCGGTTCGAGCGCCACGATTGCGAGATTGTCGGCCGGCGATCCGATCTGATGCAGATGGAGGCGAGCGCCTGCGCCGGCGGATTTCAACAGGTCTCCTGCGGGCGGTCGATCGGCGAAGAGATCGATCTCGGCCGCGCCCTCGGCGCGCATCAACGCCGCCCGCATCGCGGCCGCCCGCGCCGGCAGCGCCGCAGGCTTCAGGGCCTCGATCGCCTGGCGCACGTCGGCGATGTGCGCAGTCTGAGCGCGATACACCGTGGCCTCGAGGGTGTAGCCGATCACGCTGAAGCTGTCGCCGGGTTTCGCCTCTGCGACCATCTCGAGCGCCTGGCGCTTGGCTTCGTCGAGCCGCGTCCACCTGCGATCACGCGCGCTCATCCCCGCGCCAAGATCGAAAATCAGCGCGCGGGCCTGATGATGGGCCGGCGTCTTTGCCGTGGTGCGGAGGTAGAGTCCCGCAAGCGCCATCGAGACCGCGCCGAGCGCCGCCATCTCCAGCCAGAACATCAGGTCGGTCCGCAGCACGCGCGAGCTTGCGACCGGCGCAGCCACCTCGTCGAACAGCATCAGGCTGGAAACCTCGAGCGTGGGCTTGGCGCGTGCGCGCAAATAGATCGCGACGAGCACGGCAAGGCTTGCGAGATAGAGCAGGTTACGCGGATTGAGCAGGCCCATCGCTTTTCACCGCATCACGCCGAGACGAGGAAATTCGCGCATCACGATGTCGTCGAAATGGCTCGCGCCGAAGGCGCGCGCGTACACCATGCCGTGGCTGGCGCAAAACGCGGCCAGCTCGGACGACAGCCGCTCGGCCCGCCGCCGGCAGCTTTGGGCGGCGCCCGCGCCCAAAGTGACCTCGCACAGCTCGCCGGTTTCCGAGTCGCGCACGCGATAGTGTCCCGGCGGATAGTCGCCGCTGCTCTCGCGGTCGCCCAGCACGTGGATGACCTTGACCTCGTGCCGCGCGCGGAGCAGGCCGCGCAGCGCCTGTTCGTATTCGGCGGCGGAGATCAGGAAGTCGGAAATCAGGATGACGGTGCCGGCGGGCCGGCGCTCGAGCAGCAGGCGCTCCACCGCTGCCGACATCTGCGTGGCGCCGCCCGGCCGTACCTCGCTGACGAAGGTCCGGAAGGCGGGATAAGTCTCGCGCCGGCGATGCAACGCCGAGGTTTGCAGGCGCAGCGCGCCGCCCCGCGCGGCAGAAGGGAACGCCCCGATCCGCACCGCGTCATTGCTCGCCATCGCGACGTAGGCGAGCGCGGCCGCCAGCCCCAGCGCGAAGCCGAGCTTGTCGTCCTCGCGCGGCAATCCCATCGAGGCGCTGGCGTCGACCAGGATGGTGACTTCGATTTCGCGTTCAGCGCGAAAGGTGCGGATCGTCAGGTCGTCGAGCCGCGCAAACGCGTTCCAGTCGAGGAAGCGCAGGTCGTCGCCCTCGGTGTATTCCTTGAAACTTTCGGGTTCGATGCCGAGTCCCTGCACACGCCCGAGCGTGCGGCGGCCTTCGCGGACGGTGCGCGAGCGCTGGACGCCGAGCACCAGCCCGTCAAGCCGGCGGAGAAAGTCGGGCTCGAATGCGCGCGCCTCGAGCATCTGGATCGAACCGCTCAGCCGCGGGTCGGACGCACCGCCTGGACAACGCGTTCGACGATATGCGCCGCGTCGATGCCGTCGGAGTGGGCCGCGTAGTTGAGCATCACGCGATGCTGCAGCGCGGCCGGGGCGATCTGGTCGATATCTTCGTAGGCGACATTGGCGCGGCCGTCGAGCAGTGCGCGCACCTTGGCGCCCATGATAAGCGCCTGCGCGCCGCGCGGGCTTGCGCCGAAGCTGACGTAACGGTCGACCGCGTCAACCCGCAAACCGTTGGCCTGCTGGCCAATGTAGCGCGAGCCGCTGGGTTGCGTCGCGCGCACCATCCGCGCGGCGTAATGCTCGATCGATTGCGCGACCATCACCTCGCGCACGAGGTGCTTGAGCCCCTCGATCCGTTCGGCCGCCTCGGCCACCGAAAAGATCGGCTCCACCCCGGCGTCCTCGGGACCTGTGGTATTGGTCACGATTTTCACCATCTCGCTCTCGTCGGGGTACTCCAGGCGCACCTTGAACAGAAAACGGTCGAGCTGGGCCTCAGGCAACGGATACGTTCCCTCCATCTCGATCGGGTTGAGCGTCGCCATCACGAAATACGGGGGCTTGAGCTGATGGGTGATGCCGGAGACCGTCACCTGCAACTCGGCCATACATTCGAGAAGCGCCGATTGGGTCTTCGGCGTGGCGCGGTTGATCTCGTCGCCGAGCAGGATGTGGCAGAACACGGGGCCCGGTTGGAAGGAGAATTCGCGACGGCCGTCTTCGCCCGAAAGAATCACCCGGGTGCCGGTGATGTCCGCCGGCATCAGGTCCACGGTGAACTGGATCCGGTTGAAGCTCAGGTTGAGCGCGAGGCCCAGCGTTTTGACCAGCGTGGTTTTGCCGGTGCCGGGGACGCCTTCGATCAGCACGTGGCCGCTCGCGAAGAGCGCGATCAGGAGTTCTTCGACGGCGCGCTGATGGCCGACGATCACCTTGTGAATCTCGGCCTGGATGTGGCGGAAGGTGCGCGCGAAGTCGGCCACACTGGGTGCTTCGCCGGCGGCAGCTGCATTCATCGTTCAAATACCCGTTTGATCGTTACCCGGTCGGAGGCCGGGATGGATGCGCGTTCGAATGGCTCGTCGGGAGCCTGGTTCGCGTTGAGTGCGCTCCGCGTCCGCTGCGGCGGCGAGGGCGGCGCCGTGTTGCTCGATCCGTCCTCCGACGGTGCGACCTCGACCGGAATCTTGAAGGTATCGTTGCCGAGCGGCGGCTTCTCGGCGTCGCCATAAAGATGCTGCGGGTCGCTCCCCGAGCCGTGATCCGATCCTCCGGCGCCCAGCGGGCCGCCTTGCGGCACCTTGCGCGAGTCGGGCGGTGTGTTCTGGCCAGGCGATCCATTGGGATCCGGATCGTCGTTGTTGAGCCCGTTGAGCGCGGCCAATCCACTCATGTCCGGGACGCCCGGCGTCGGACCGCCGTTTGGCTGGGCCGCGTTTTGCTCGGCCTGCTGCTGCCCGTTGTCGGAATTCTGCGGGCTCTCCTGGGCGCCCTTGGCTCGCGCCTGGTCCTGGCTCTTCCCTGGGCTCTTTCCTTCGCTGCCGCCTTTGCGGTCGGTGAGCTTCAGGCGCGGCGCAGGTTCGGCCGCCGGGCTTCCCGTGAGCTTGTTTTGCAGCGCCTTTGCGGCGTCGCGCGCATTCGCCATCAGGCGCGAGGCCGGACTGCCCTTCGGTGCGCCGCTTTGCGCCTCGCGCAATTTCTCGGCGAGCTTGCGCAGCGTGGCCGGGTCCGCATCAATTTCGGTTCCCGGTTCGAGCGACGGGTCGGCGGGCCGGATGTCGAGATCGCCCAGGTCGACGGAAGGCTCGCCCGGGATGCTGGCGACGCGATTGTTCGCCGTCAGCCGCGAAGTGCGCACGCCATAAGCGACGCGCATCGCAACCGCCGCGACGGCGCACGAGGCGATCGCCGCCCACAGCCATCGCGAAACCCGGCGCGGTTCGATACGCGCTGCGGCGAATTCGTCGCGCAGCGCGAGCGTGTCCTCGATGAGATATGGCCATAGCGCCGAGCGCTGCTCGAGCCGCGCGCCGTCGACCATCGTGGTCAGCCGGCCCTTAAGGGCCGCGCGTTCATCCGCGATCCGCGCGGCGCGCTCGTCGCTGGTGCGCATCCGCCACGCCGCGCGCGTCATGCGCACGACTCCAGCGATCGCAACGATGGCGACGGCGGCCGCGAGCAGGAGAAAAGTCAGCGGACCGAAGGCGAAGGCCGCGCCGAGGATCAGCACGATTGCGCAGAGGATGAAGGTGAGCGGGGCGAACAGGCCCTGTTGCAGGGCTAGCGCGTTCAGCCGGCTGCGAATCGAGCCAACTTGGCCGAGGATTAGCCGAAACTTATCCTCGCCACGCGCTTGTGCGGCTTGGTAATCCATCTAGGAAGACGCCACCGCCACGACGCCAATCGGCGGTGAGGTACCAATCACAATAATTTAGGCCAGCCCTGTGCGCAACTTGAATGTTTTGGAACCGCGGTGTGCTCCGCGTTGCAGCGAGCGATTGCCGAGCGTGGTAACTCCGCCGGAGTCAAAAAAGCCATCCGATGGTGCTTTTGAAAAAGCTTCCGTTCGACGCATTGGTCACGCCGATCCCGTAGCCCGCGTTTATCTCCAATTGCGGCGCAAGGTGCAGGTTGATGCTCGGGGTCAGGAAATGCTGTTGATTCTGAACGCTCGGCAAATGCTCGAGCGCTCCGATCTCGCCGTAGTACTCGAGCGCCGGCTCAAGCCAGTCGTTGACCCGGTAGCTTATCTGGCCCGCTGGCTCCAGTGTCATACCCTGATGCGTGCCTGGTCCGCTGAAGGGCTTGTTGAACGAGAAATTTCCGATGATGAAGAACGGGCCGGCATGAGCCTCCACGATCGGCATCAGGTCCAGCTCGAGCGGCGTTTCGGCCGCGTCTCGGCGCATGTACTGGAATTCGACGTTGGCCCCAAACTCGACCGGCCACTTCTCGGTAAATGGCACCCCGAAGTGCACCTTGGTGCGCGAGCCTGCGTATTCGTAGGTTCCGCGGTCCAGGCGCGCGGTGCACAGATATTGTCCGACCTCCAACCATGGCAGCAGGCCGTAGGTCAGCTCGCCGGTGTTATGGATTTGATAGAGCGGTAGCTGCTCCTTTGCCTCTTCGCCCGTTGCCGAACTCACGTATATGGAATGCAGTTCGAGCCACCAATGTTCCGCCGGCGTGGTCTCGACGGTATAAATCTGCAGCTCATAAAAGTCCGTTGCGCCGGCCCGCCCGCCTTCCAATACGAGCCCCATCGCAAACAAAAACGCGGCGGCCGCCGCGAACTTCATGAGCGCTAAAAACCCCCGCTATATGGATTTCGTCGCCCGCCCTCTCGCCCAGGCTAGGATTTGTGACCAAGACCGGCGTCGTCAAGCACGCTCAACGCGATCGCCGACCAATCCATCTCGCCGCGTCCTTTGGCGAGGCTTGCGAGAAATCGATCGCGCACCAGGCTCGCGATCGGCAGGCCCATCGTGACCTCGGATGCGGTCCGGAGCGCCAATTCAACGTCCTTGAGTCCCAGTCGCAACCGGAAGCCCACCGGCTCGAAGCGCTTCTCCGCCACCGCTTTGCCGTAGCCCTGGTAGATCGGACAAGCGAAAAGTGTTTTCGCCAGCAGGTCGGCGACGGCCGTGCGCTCGACGCCCTGCTTTTCCACCATCGCGAGCGCTTCCGACATCGCTTCCAGGTTCGCCGCGATAAGAAAGTTGCCCGCGAGCTTGGCGACGTTGGCGGCCCCAGGTTCTTCGCCGAAATCGAAAATCGCTTGTCCCATCGCCTCCAGCAGCGGCCGAATCGCGGTTTTCGCGGCCGCAGGTCCCGAGGCCGTGATCCACAGCCGCTTGGCCTTGGCGGCGTCCGGCCGTCCAAATACCGGCGATGCGATCAAAGTGCTGCCGGAGGACGCATGATGCTCCGCGAGCCGGCGCGTGGTTGCCGGCGCCACCGTGCTCATCGAAATATGGATTCCGCCGCGTCCCAGCCGCTCGGCCAATCCGCCCGGGCCGAGCGTCACTTGCTCCAACGCGGCGTCGTCAGCGACCATCGTGATCGCGACGGCGCCCGGCTGCGCCGCGTCGCCCGGCCGGTCCACGAGTGTTGCGCCCGCAGCGACCAGCGCGTGCGCCTTCGATGCGGTGCGGTTGTAAACGCGCAGCTTGTATCCGGCGGCAATAAGGTTGGCGGCCATCGGCTCGCCCATCGCACCCAATCCGATAAATCCGACGTCAGTGCTCATCGCAGAGTATTCCTTTCTCCCGGCCGGGCGCGGATCGCGCCGGCGGGACTTAGCTTCGACTCCCTACCGCGCGCGGGTCACGCCCCGGCGCGGACACATACGCGCCGCCGGACATCGCGAACACCACGGCGACAACGGCTGGCAGATAGTCTGACCGAAGGCCACGAGCAACGTATTGTATTCGATCCAGTATCGGCGGGGCAGCGCCGCGCGAAGCGCGGCTTCGGTTTTATCCGGCGTGCGCGTTGTGACCAGGCCCCATCGGTTGGAGATCCGATGGACGTGCGTATCGACGCAGATGCCGGGTTTACCGTAGGCCTGGGTTACGACCAGGTTGGCAGTCTTGCGGCCCACGCCCTTGAGCATCAGCAACGCGTCGATCGAATCGGGCACCCGCGAACCGAAACGCGTTATCAGCTCGCGGCAGATTCCGACGATCACGGCGGCCTTGGTGCGATAGAAGCCGACCGGATAGATGAGCCGCGCGATCGCATCTTCGCCGAGCGCGAGCATCGCCTGCGGCCCCGCCGCCGCGGCGAACAATCGCGGCGCGGCCTCGGCGGTGGTTTCGTCCCGCGTGCGCAGGCTCAGGATGCACCCGATAAGCACGCGAAACGGGTCGCCGTGCTGGGCGGCCTCCAGAGCCATCACTGGCGCGTTCCATCGCGGCGCTTCGCGCCGCAAAAGCCTGAGTATCCGCCCGACTGTGCGCCGCTCGACCGCGCCGGCGGCCCCCGAACGCCCGTTCCTTCGTCGCCGTGCCGAAGCGCCGGTGCGCGAACGGGTCGCGGCGGTGCTTGCGATGCTGCTCGCGGGCGTCATAGCGGTTGTCATCTCTAGCACGGCCGGCGCGGGATGAAGAACCGAAGTTCGTTTGACGCTGGGTCCGAACGGTAATACCTTCGCTCTCGCCGGCGCGCTGGCCGCTTTGAGCGCTCGCCGCCACGAGGAGGTTTTACCGGCGATGGACCTCGGCAAAGACTTGATGCTCGACATGTACCGCTCGATGCAGCGGATTCGGCAGTTCGAGGGACGGGTGCGCGATCTCGCGATCGCCAACGAGCTGCCGGGCTTCGTGCACGTCTCGATTGGCGAGGAGGCGAGCGCGACTGGCGTGTGCGCGGCGTTGCGCAAAACCGACCGCATCACCTCGACCCATCGCGGCCACAGCCATTTGATTGCCAAGGGCGGCAGGCTCGACCGCATGATGGCCGAGCTTTACGGCAAGCGCGAGGGCTACTGCAAGGGCAAGGGCGGCTCGATGCATATCGTCGATTTCTCGCTCGGCATCCTGGGCGCCAACGGAATCGTCGGCGCCGGCTTGCCGATCGCGGCCGGCTCGGCGCTGGCCGCGCAAATCGCCGGACGCGACGACGTAACCGCCTGCTTTTTCGGCGACGGCGCATCCAACGAAGGCACCTTTCACGAATCGCTCAATCTCGCCGCGGTGTGGAAACTGCCGGTGGTCTTCGTGTGCGAGAACAACGGCTTCGGCGAATTCACCCCGATGGAAACCGTGACCTCGGTCAAGGACATCGCGGAGCGCGCGCATGGCTACGCGATTCCCGGGCACATCGTGGACGGCAACGACGTCTTCGAGGTCTATCGTTACGCGAGCGAAGCGATCGCGCGGGCGCGGGGCGGCGAAGGGCCGACGCTGCTCGAGTGCAAGACTTACCGCTGGGAGGGGCACGTGGTTGGCGAACAGGCTTTTCTTGGCTCGGCTGCCTACCGCAGCGAAGCGGAGATCGAATCCTGGAAAAAGAAATGTCCGCTGATTAAATTTGAAAAATTCGTGCTCGAGAGCGGCAAAATCAGCAAGACCGAACTCGACCGGATCGTCAACGAGACGCAAGCCGAACTCGAAGCTGCGGTCGAGTTTGCGCGCCAGGCCCCACTGCCCGATCCGTCCGAAGTCGCGGACGACGTTTTCGCTTAGGTGCGCGCGCGGAAAAAGCGACTCGAACGCAGAACGAGGTAAGGACGATGGCGCAGGTCAGTTACATACAGGCGATCAATCAGGCGATCGACGAAGAGATGGCGCGCGATCCGCTCACCTTCGTTATGGGCGAGGACGTGGTCCTGGCCGCGTTCGGCGCGACTCGCGGGTTGCACAAGAAGTACGGTTCGGGACGCGTGCGCAACACTCCAATCTCGGAGGCGGGCTTCGTCGGAGCGGCGGTGGGCGCGGCGATGGCCGGCACGCGCCCGATTTGCGAGGTCGAGTTCGCGAGCTTCTTCTATTGTGCGATGGACCAGGTGTGTAACCAGGCCGCCAAGCTGCGTTACATGTCGGGCGGCCAGGCCCGGCTGCCGATAACCTTCAGGGCCGTGTATGGAGCGGTCGGTGGCGCGGCCGCGCAGCATTCCGAAACCGTGTACGCGCAGTTCCTGAGCGTGCCGGGATTAAAGCTCGCGATGCCCTCGTCGCCCTCCGACGTCAAGGGAATCCTGAAAAGTGCGATCCGCGACGACAGCCCGGTGATCGTCTTCGAGCATCTCGCACTCGGACGCCTGCGCGAGGAAATGCCCCCCGGAGATCATCTGGTGCCGCTCGGCAAGGGCGCGATCAAGCGCGCGGGCGACAACGTGACCGTGGTCGCTATCGGCGCGATGGTGCCCAAGGCGCTCAAGGCCGCGGAACGGCTCGCCGCCGACGGCATCAGCGTCGAGGTCGTCGATCCGCGCACGCTGGTGCCGCTGGATGAGGACATAATCCTGCAATCCGTCGCCAAGACGAATCGGGTCGTGATCGCCGACGAAGGGCATCTGCGCGGCGGCGCGGCGGCCGATCTCTCGGCGCTCATCGTGGAGAAAGGATTCGATCTGCTCGATGCGCCGCCGCGGCGCGTGACCTCGCTCGACGTCCCGATTCCCTTCAGCCCGCCGCTGGAAAAGGCCGCGATCGCCGACGACACGCGGATCGAGGCCGCGGTGCGCGAATTGGCGGGGCGCTGAATCTCGAGTCGGCCGCGCCCTTCTCTGCGATGCGAATCCATCCTCTTTACAGCAGACCGAACATCCATGTCCCGGTGAGAGTCCCATGTCCGTCGAAGTGACCATGCCCAAATTCGGCCTTACGATGCAGGAGGGCACGATCCAGCGCTATTTCAAGGCTCAGGGCGACAGCGTGCAGGCGGGCGAGCCGCTGTATGAAGTCGAGACGGAAAAGGTGCTGTATGAAGTCGAGGCCCCGGCCTCGGGCACACTTGCGGCGGCGCTGTTTCCGGAGGGCGCGACGGTCGAGTGTGGAGTCGTGGTCGCGATAATCGCCGAGAGCGGCGAGGATGCGGCCGCGGTCGGCGCGCACTACGGCGCCAGCACAGCCGCGCGAGGGGGCGGGCCCGCCGCCCAGGCGGCGGGCCC
>DATJXN010000053.1 GCA_035500095.1 Candidatus Binataceae bacterium | reverse complement strand
CTCAGCGAATCTTGCCGATCAGCGAATCTTGTCGGTGAAGCGGGGAAAGACCTTTGTCGTCAGGAGCTCGAACGACCGCATCATCGCCTTCTGCGGAATCAGTTCGTTGTACATGAAGGCCCAGAAGTATTCCGCGGGCAGGACCTTGAACAGCGCTTCGAGCTTGCGCGACACGGTGTCCGGGCTGCCGCAGATAGTCAGTCCGCGGTCGACCATCGATTCGAACGTATTCGGAATGTCCTTGTAGTTTTCTCCCGGACGCCCCAGCGCGGCGTTGAAGCCGAACGGTTCGAAGAACGTGGTCCAGATGAAGCATCCGCCCTCGCGCGCGAGCGCGTAGGCCTCCTCGTCGGTGTCGGCGACCACCATCTCGCGCGCAAGCCCGATTCCCTGTCCGAAGTTGAGCTTCTTGCCGACCGCGGCGGCACCGTCCTGACAGGCCTTGAACTGCCCGGTGCATATGTCGGTGTCGCATACGATCGTGATCGGGACGACGTTGTTCTTCGCCGCCCACTTGACCGAAGACTCCGAGAAGCTGAACGGCTGAAAGAGCGGCGGATGCGGCTTCTGATAGGGCTCCGGCACCGTGCCGATCTCCTTGATGAAACCCTTTTCGTCCACGCCGCGGCCGTACCTGCGGGTGACTTCGTGCGCGGGCCAGAAAACGTTGGGCGGCGGAATCTGCCAGTCCTTGCCATGATGGCTGAAGGTCGGCTTGGTCCACGCCTTCATGATGATCTCGAAGTGCTCCTCGTAGAGCTCCTTCTTGCGCTTCTCGTACTCCTCGGGATTGGTGTAGCTCTCGGTCAGGCCGGGATAGTGCTGGCCGAGCGTATTGACCCATCGCGGCTGATAACCGCGCGCGAAGCCGACGAAGGCCCGCCCCTTGGTCATCTGATCCAGCATCGCGGTGTCTTCGGCGATGCGGATCGGATGATGGCACGGCAACACCAGTCCCAGCTGTCCCACCCGGATTCGCTTGGTCTGCAAGCCCAGGAACAGGTCGATCATGATCGGATTGGTGGAGACTTCCTCGCCCTCGACGTGAAAATGATGCTCCGTCGTCGCGACGCCGTAATAGCCGTGGTCGTCGAGATACTTCGCCTGCTCGACGAGATTGGTCAGCATCCGCTGGTAAAGATCCGTACGCCGGCCCGCCATCCCGGCGCTCATCTCGGCCTTGTTGCCGATGCTCGGCAGGTAGAATACTCCGACTTCCATTTAGTCACCTCGTAAGAGATAGGGTCCCCGCCCTCGCTGGTGCGACTCTATCCCAAAACGCCCGCCGCCGAAAAGCCGGGCTGGCCTCGCGACCGCAACTGGTTGTATCGTCTCGCTGAGCGCCACGCCGCCACACTCCCGGGCGCCGCGGCGACGGAGGATTTCATGTCGATACGGCTTCGCCAGATCTGCCTGGTGGCGGAAAAACTCGCGCCCGTGACCGAGGACTTCAAGGCCATCTTCGCGATCGACGTCTGCTTTGTGGACCCCGCGGTCGCGGTCTTCGGACTGGAGAATTCGCTGATGCCGATCGGCGGCAACTTCCTTGAAGTCGTCGCACCGATCAAGGGGAACACCGCCGCAGGACGCTACCTGAAGCGCCGGGGCGGCGACGGCGGCTACATGGTGATCTGCCAGTGCGACTCGCACGAGACCCAGCTTGCGCGCAAGGCGCGCGCCGGCGCGCTCAACGTGCGCATCGCGTGGGAGCACGAGGGCAAATCGTTTCACGGCATGCAACTCCATCCGGCCGACACCGGCGGGGCATTTTTCGAAATCGACTGGGACGCGAAGGGCGAGCCGGAGGGCCATTGGACCCCCGCGGGCGGCGGCGAATGGGTCAGCCGGATGCATACCGACGTGGTCAAGTACTACGATGCGGTCGAGATGCAGTCGGCCGATCCGCGCGCGCTGGCCGAGCGCTGGAGCAGCATCGCGGAACTTCCGCTGCGCAAGGATGCGCTGGGACGCCTCGAGATGCCGCTTGAAAACGCCAGCGTGCGGTTCGTCGAAGCGACCGACGGCCGCGGCGACGGTCTCGGCGGCGTCGATATCGTGGTTCGGGACCGCGCGCGACTAATGGCGGCGGCCGCGGCGCGCAAACGCAAGGTCAGCGAGGACCAGGTGCTGATCTGCGGCGTGCGCTTCAACGTGCGCTGACTTCAACGTGCGCTGACTTCGCGATTCATCCGCCGCACGGAGTGGCGCGCGAAATCGGAGCCGTCAGGGAAACGCCATGGCAAGCCTGCGTGAAATGGTAAGCGGCCCTTCGCTCGTCGAGGCGCCGGTCGTCTTCAATCCACTCTGCGCAAAGCTCGCCGAGGCCGCGGGCTTCCGCGCGCTTTACCTGGGCGGCGGCGGTTTCGGCTATATCCAGTGCGTCACCGAGGCCAACCTGACGCTGACCGAAATGGTGCGGATCGGGATCGACATCCGCACCGTCTCCCGGCTGCCGCTCATCCTTGACGGCGCGTGCGGATGGGGCGATCCGATGCATCTGCACCGCACGATCAACATGGTCGAGGCGGCGGGCTTTGCGGGAATCGAGATCGAAGATCAGCTGATGCCCAAGCGCGCGCACCATCATATCGGCATCGAGCACATGATCGACCCGGGCCTGATGTGCGCGAAAATCCGCGAGGCCGTCAAAGCGCGCCGCGGCCCCGACTTCGTGATCATCGGGCGCACCAACGCGCTCCGCTCGAGCACGATGGACGACGCGCTCGGCCGCGCCGAGGCCTACCGCGCCGCGGGCGCCGACGTGCTTCTGGTGATGGCGCAAAAGGCCGAGCACTTCCGCCATCTCGGCGAACGCCTCGCGCCGCCGCTGATGACGCTGACCAGCGACGGGCAGTTGCGAAAAATGGGGCTGACCAAGGCCGACCTCGAGGCGCTCGGCTTCCGGTTGCTGGTCGACGCGATGACCCCGGTCCTGCTGTTTCATCAGACGATGAAACAGTGCTATCAGGCGATCGCGAACGGCGATTCCGCCGGCCTCCTTGCGCCGCAGGGGCTCGGCCACGCGCAAAACGAGCTCCATCGGACCATCGGCCTCGACGTGATGCTCGGGGTCGAGCGCGAGACCGTGGAGAAGTAGAAAGACGGCGAGGCCCGATTCCAGACGGGGTTTAGCGGCCCGGCCACTTCGGATTGTTTATCGCAAGCGCGTCGGCCAGCGCCTGGCGTATATGGGCGCGCAAATCCGGGGCGTTCAAATCGATCGCGCCGCGGCGAATCAAATCGCATAGCTCCGCGCTAAGCCGTTCGACCTCGCCGTCGTGGCCGACCAGCGCGCCCAGCCGCGCGCGCTCTGCCGCCGCCTGAGCGCCGCGCAATTCCAGCTCTCGCCGCACGATATTCAGCACGTTCGCCGTCACGCGGGTCTGAAAGCGATGGTACCCGGTCAACGTCGGCAGCAATTCCTCTTCGAGATATTTCACCGCCGCGGTCAGGAGAACTGGAGCGCTCGGCATGCTCTGCGGCATCGCGTTACCCTCTCGGATTTTGACAACAGAGATTGACTATTCGCGACTCTCGATCAGTTCGAAGAAATCCCACAGCGGCTCTTCGATTCGGCGGCCGATCGCCGAGCGTTCGATACCCACTTCCTCGATTCCGCGCGTCCCCAGCATCAGGCAATCCACCGCCCATTTGATGTTGCCGAACGCCTCCCAGAACCTGACATGCGCGGGATCGACCGGATAGCCGCTCGCTTTCTCATACGCGGCGAAGAGGTCGGCGCGCGAGCCGAACCCGCCGACCGGTCCGGCGCCGCCGAAGCGCCAGGTCCTGATGCAGAGCCATCCGAGGTCCTGCATCGGATCGCCGATCTGCCCGAGTTCCCAGTCCAACACGCAGCGGATGCCGTCTTCGCCGACGATCAGGTTGCCGGTGCGGAAATCGCCGTGCAGAACGGCGAGCCGCCGATCGCGCGGCGCGTTCTCCGCGGCCCATCTAAGCGCCAGTTCGAGCGCGGGCAGTTTGAAGTTGTAGCTGTCGACGATCCGGCGATGCGCCGCGACGTGTTCGGCAGGGTCCTGGCGCATCAGGAACGGCGCGTCGGCCGGGTCGATGCGATGGATCGCGGCGAGAATCTCGCCGCACTGCCCAGCCATCACGCCCCGCGCCGCCGCGAACCGCTCGTCGCGCACGATTCGCGGCCCCAGGGTTTCGCCCGCGACGCGTTCCGTGATGTAGCCCTCGCCGAGGCCGTCGGCCGCCTCCAGGATCGCGATGACCCGCGGCGCCGGAGCGCCGGCGCGCGCCGCCGCGATCATCACCCGCGCCTGCTCGGCGGGCGTTATCTGCGGCACGATGCCGGTGACGCGATCGAAATTCTGCGTGCCCAGCTGAAGGATGCACGGGCGGCGCGGCTCGCTCTGCTTGGCCCCGCCCGCGTCGAACGCCATCGTCGTCCGATTTGCGCCGCCGGTCAGCCGCTGAAGATCGTACACCTTCGCCGGCTTGCCGGTGTGGCGTGCGAGTGCCGTTTCGAGCCGGTTCAAAAACACGTCGTCGCTCATCGATACGTCCGCGCGGCCGATGCCCTATTCGCTCGCCTTGCCGCGGCTGCCGAAACCGAACATCACCTGCGCAACGCGCCGCATCTGGATCTCCTCCGCGCCTTCGGTAATCCGGTAGCGGCGATGATGGCGGTAGATGTGCTCGAACGGCTTGTGGCGCGAATAGCCGATACCGCCGTGCACCTGCATAGCGCGATCGGCCGCCTCGCAGACCAGCCGGTTCGCGCGATAGTTGCACATCGCCACCTTGTCCGACAGCTTCTCCGCGACGTCGGGCTTCGACATCTGATCCATCTCCCACGCGGTCTTATAGATCAGTGCGCGCAGCATCGCGGCCTCGGTCTGATGCTCGACGAGCGGCCACTGGATCGCCTGGTTGGTCGCGAGCGGCTTGCCGAAAGGCTTACGCTCCTTGGCGTACTTGACGCTTTCGTTGATGCAATATTGCGCCGCGCCCAACGACGACGCCGCCTGCCGGATGCGGTTCTCGTGCACGAAATGCTGCGCGACCTCGAGCCCGTTTTCCGGGTCGCCGAGCGTCGCGTCGCTCGGAACATAGACGTCGGTGAGCGAGATGCGCGGATGGTCGGTCGGCATGTTGAAGGTCCAGAGATATTCTTCAATTTTGAAGCCTTCGCTCTTGACCGGCACGATGAAGCAGGTGATGCCCTTCGCGCCGCCGTCGCGTCCGCTGGTCCGCGCGAATACGAAGTCGTGGGTCGCGACGTGCAGCCCCGTGTTCCAGATCTTCGCGCCGTTGATGCGCCAGCCGTCGCCGTCGCGCACCGCGCGCGTCTCCATCCAGGTCGCATCGGAGCCGTGATTCGGCTCGGTCAACCCGAACGCGACGCTTAGCGAGCCGTCGAGGATTCCGGGAATGAACGTGTCCTTCTGCTCCCTGGTGCCGAAATCGCGGAACATCAGGACCGTCGGCAGGTTGCCGACGATCGAGCTTTCGTTCTGAAGATCGTTGTGCAGCCCGAGCCCCTTGGCCGCCAGGTGCTCGCGGATAATCGCCATCGCCAGGTTCGAGCCGTCCTTGCCGCCGTACTCCCTGGGCAGCGCGAAGCGGTAATGCCCCGCGCGATCGGCGCGCCGGCGCATCTCGCCCAGCAGCGCCTCCCATTCATGGCGCGGCAGGCCGCCGCGCTCGAAGTCGGTGCGCGCCCATTCGCGGCGATGGTCGAAGAAGCGGATGTTGTCGTTTTCGCGCTCGAGCGGTTTGATCTCGCGCTCGATAAATTCGTCGAGCTCGTCGAGGTATGCGGCGATTTCTGCCGGTATTTTGAAATCCAAGGGCGGTGCTCCTTCGGCTGTATTCCCCGGGCTCGTCCGATCGCGGCCAGCCAGATCCGGCTGGCGGGACATCCGATCCTCGCTTGGTTCAGGCTCGATCATCGCTTAGTTTAAGGTAAAGATCACGCAAACCAGCCGCTCGAATAAATGCCGCCGCCGCGGCGCATAGTTCATCTGCAGATCAAATGGCTCGCGAACCCGACCCCGGCAAACACAAACATCGCGTCTCCCTGGTCAGCGGCGGCAACCGCGGGATCGGATTCGAGGTCGTCCGCCAGCTTGCCGCGCTCGGCCACACCGTGATTCTCGGTTCGCGGGACCTCGCCAAGGGCGAGGCCGCGGCGCGCGCGATCGGCGACGGCGTTCCGGAACGCGTGATCGCCGCGCGTCTGGACGTGACGGATCTGGCGGGCGTCGAGGATGCCGTCAAAGAGATCGATCGGCGCTTCGGCGCGCTCGACGTCCTGATCAACAACGCCGCCATCCACTACGACACCTGGCAAACCGCCGTCGCCGCCGACGTCGAAGGCGTCGTGCGCGACGCGTTCGAGACCAACCTGCTTGGCGCATGGCGGATGATTCGCGCCTGCGTGCCGCTGATGCGGCGAAACCGGTATGGGCGAATCGTCAACGTGTCGAGCGGGGCCGGCGCGATCTCCTCGATGGGCGCCGGTACGCCGGCGTACTCGACGAGCAAGGCGGCGCTCAACGCGCTGACGATAATCGTCGCCGACGAACTCCGCGATAGTGGAATCCTGGTCAATGCAGTGTGTCCGGGATGGGTCGCGACCGAGATGGGCGGAGCGGGCGGGCGGCCGGTCGCCGAGGGCGCCGCCGGTATCGTATGGGCGGCCACCCTGCCCGACCGCGGGCCGACCGGCGGCTTCTTCCGCGACCGCAAGCCGATTAGCTGGTGAACGCGGCGGCAGCAGACCTGGTCCGAGGGCGCCGCAGCAAGCGAGTCAACACGTTTTTTTAGTGGCTTTTCCGGATGAAATGGACATAAGATGCGGCCAGCCGTGACCGTGCCCGTTGGAGGTAACCCGCGATGAAATTCATGTACTTTTTTCTCCCCAGCATTCCGGGAACGCTCGAAGAGCGGCGCTCGCTGCGCCCGATCGCGAGCCGCACCGAGCGCTGGCAGCGCATGATCGAAGAAGTGGTCGAGATCGCGCAGTTGGCGGAGGAAGTTGGTTTCGACGCGGTCTGCTTTCCCGAGCATCATCTGCACAGCGAAGGCCTCGAGATGGGCAGCCTGCCGGTGCTGACCCAGCACGTGATCCACAACACCAAGCGGATCAAGGTCGGCCCGATCGGCTACGTGCTGCCGGGATGGAATCCGCTTCGGCTCGCGCTCGAAATCGCGTGGCTGGACCAGTTGACCAAGGGCCGGACCTTCGTCGGCTTCGCGCGCGGCTACCAGGCCCGCTGGCTCAACCAGATGGCGCAGAAGATCCACGTCACCGCGACCACCAGCGACAAGAGCGAAACCGACCGCGTCAATCGCGAGGCCTTCGAGGAGGTCTTCCGCTTCCTGAAGCTCGCGTGGGGCGACGAACCGTTCCGCTTCAAGGGCAAGTACTACGAATATCCCTCCCCGCAGGAAGGGATTCAGTGGCCGCCGCACAAATGGACGCGCGAGTACGGCTTTCCCGGCGAGGTCGATGAGGAGGGGCGCATCCAGAAGATCAACGTGGTGCCGAAGCCGTATCAGCGGCCGCATCCGCCGCTCTTCCAGGCCTTCTCGATCAGCGAGGAGACCGTGCGCTGGTGCGCGCGCGAGGGAATCACGCCGACCATCCTGATTTCGCAGCCGCCGCTTTTGCGCAAGCTGGTCGAGGCGTACCAGGAAGATGGGCGCAAGGCCGGCCGCCAGTTGAAGCTCGGAGAGAGCGTCGGCGTGCTGCGCGCCGTGTATCTCGCGGAGAATCACGCGCAGGCGGAGAAATTGGCCGAGGATGGAGTGATCGGCACCGCGTTCCGCGAATTCTTCTACCATTTCGGCTTCTTCGAAGCCTGGCGCGAGGCCGGGGACGACGCTAAGTACGGCAAGAAGATGCTGCCGCCGGAAGAGGCGACGATCGCGCGGATGGAACGAGCGGACTTTGCCTATCTGGGCACCGTCGCTGACGTGCGGCGCAGGATGGACGAGCTGGTCGAGAACGCGCATCCGGAATGGTTCGTCTGGCAGGGCGACCAGGGATTGCTGCCGCTCGCGGAGGCGCGGAGACAGGTCGAGATCTTCGGCAAGGAACTGCTCCCGCGTTACAAGTAGAGCGTCAACGCTCCCTCTCAATCCCTCCCCCGGGACTGGGGGAGGGAGTGAAGAATCCGACAAGCTGGTTCGCGCGTACTCCGGTTCCCGCGCGTCGCAGCGTGTAAGCCTACAAGTGCAGCACGCGCTCGGCGTTAAGATGACAGATCTTTTCCTTGTCCTGCTCGCTGATTTGCAGATGACTCAGCCAATCGGTCGCGGTGCGATTCGACTCATAGGGCCAGTCAACCGAGAACATGATGTTATCCGCGCCAAGCGCCATCAGCGTGCACAAAAACGCGGGCGCGAAAAAGTTGCCGCTCGTCGTGACCATCAGGTTCTGCGTCAGATATTCGGCCGGCGTCCGCTTCAAGCCGCGGCGCCTCGCGGCGAATTGAGTATGGTCGTTCAGACGATGAATCCAGAACGGCAGGCCTTCGCCTAGATGACCGAGGATCATTTTTAGATTCGGACACGCGTCGAACAGCCCGGCGAATACCAGTCTCAGGAAATGCGTGCACGTTTCCATCGCAAAGCCCCAGGCCGGCGTCGCGAGCTCTTCGAAACCCTTGAAATAGGTCTTGAACACGTCCGGATGCGGAATCGTCGGATGCAGGTAAATCGGCACGTTCAACGCCTGCGCGCATTCGAAGATTGCCCAGTACTTGCGATTGTCGAGATACTCGCCGTGGACGTGACCGTTGACCATCGCGCCCTTGAAGCCGAGCCTGGTAACCGCGCGCTCCAGCTCTCTGGCGGCAGCGGCGGGGATCGCGGTGGGTATCGAAGCAAATCCGGCGAGGCGATCCGGATGCTTGCGGACCGCTTCGGACAACCGGTCGTTGGCGTCGGTCGCCATCGCGATCGCGGTGTCGCCGTCGAAGTATTCGCATCCGGGCATCGTCAGCGACACGACCTGCATGTCGATTCCCGCCGCATCCATCGCCGCAATCCGCGTCTCGCCGAGGTTCGAGAGCTCGGCCGCGATGTCGTATCCGAGATAGCCACTGCGATCGGCCAGAAAATTGTATCCGGGCACGTTCCCGCTCGGAAACTTCTGCTGGAACATCGGCGTAGCAAAATGATCTTCGAGCGTGATTATCCTCACAGCCGATCCTCCCTCAGCAAAGCGCAGCAGAGTTTTCAGCTACCTATAGCCTTAGTTCTGATTTCGTAGCCCTGATTTCCCGATGATTCAACACAAAGAGAACGGGCAGGGAATAAAAAGAGCCGTGGCTAGCGCAGATGCGGCAGCACTTCTTCGCCGAAAAGCTGCAGACATTGCATCGTCTCGGCGCGGCGCGGGCCGAGCGGCACGCGGCTGCGGATGATCAGATAGTCGGCGCCGAGCGCGTCGCACCAGTAGCGCGCGCGTTCGACGCAGGTCGCCGGATCGCCCAGCACCAGGAACTTGCGCAACTTCGCCACGGTGAAATCCGCTTCGCTGCGAAACTCGGGATTCGGCGTCAGCAGACCGTAGCGGTAGTAGTAGAGCATGTCCTGGACCCACAGCTCGCCGAAGGTGCGCTCGGCCTCTTCCTGCGTCCGCGCGACCCATCCGTCGCGCATCAGGACGACCATCGCGCGCCGGCCGCTCTTCGCCGCCTCCTCGCGGTAGAGATCGGCCTGGGCGCGCAGCGTCTCGTATGAATCCCAGAAGGGCAAAATCGCCCACGCGTCTCCAAGCCGCCCGGCGCGCTTGATCGCTTCGGGATAGGCGGCGCCGATCCAGAGCGGCGGTCCGCCCGGCTGGTAGGGCTTGGGCGAGAGCAGGACGTCGTCGAAATGATAGCGCTTGCCGTGAAACGAATATTTTCCCGTGCTCGACCACGCGCCGCGGAGAATTTCGATCGATTCCTCGAAACGCGAGAAGCGCTGCTTGTGCGGCTCGCCGAACAGATTGAAGTAATCCGGATGATAGCCCATCCCGATCCCCAGTCTGACCCGCCCGCGCGACAGGTTATCGACCATGGCGACGTCTTCGGCAAGATGCATCGGGTTGTACAGCGGCGGCTGCAGGACCATCGTGCCCAAATCGACCTTGCGCGTGCGCGCGGCCAGCGCCGCCATGATGATCAGCGGCGGTGGAAACACGCACTCGGTGCGGGCGTGGCGCTCCGGAAAAAAGACGCCGTCGAAGCCGCTGCGCTCGGCCTGTTCGCCCTCCTCCAGCAGCTGGTCGGCGAAGGCGGCGACCGTCTCGCGCGACGGAACCGGCTGGTCGTAGACGCCGCTATGCGTGTCGGGCATATATCCGATCTTCATGAATGCCTCCTGCGAACAAGTCCGCTACTACCAGATTCCGGGAACCCAACGGTAGCGCACTCTCTCCGCGTAAGCCGAATATCCCTTTAGATTGTCCTTCAGAAACCGATCCTCGGCCACGGTGCGATTGAGCAGCATGGGCACGCACAGCGCGGCCGGAATCATCGCAAGCCACGAACCCAGCGCCACTGCGCTCGACAGACAGAAAAGCAGTCCTGCGATGTACCCCGGATGCCTGACCCATCGATAGGGGCCGCCGGTCACCAGCTGATGGCCGCGATCCTTCTGCAGCCGGATGATCGAGGAGAAAAACCGGTTGGTGCTCATCGCCCAGGTGATCAGCGCGAGCGCGAACGCGAAGATCGCGAGGCCAATCACCCGGAGAAAGGGCGCCACCGTATCGGACCAGTGGAAACGGCCGACGTCGAGTCCGGCGATACACCAGTGCGCAAACGGCGGCAGCAGCAATGCGTAATAACGAAGTTGGAGCGGCTGGCCGCCGGGCCTGATGCGCTCCTGGAAGAGGTCCGGCTCAATCGTCAGCGCCGCCGCAGTGAAAAGCGCGGCGCACACGATTAGATACGCCCAGAAGAACCGGATATCCAGCCTGCCGGCGCATCCGAACAGCGTAAGCCCGATCAGCGCGCAGAAGCCGAGCGACTGAGCGATCAGGAACGGCCGGGTTGAGTAAAACGCGCTCCTCGCAGGCATGCCGCGCTGCGTCCTGCGGGAATCAACGACCCCGTCTAGCGGCCGCCGCCGGCAGCCACCGCCTGGGCCTTTTGATGGTCCGCACGCGTGCGCCGGGTCGCCTCGGCGTCGATCGCCTTCGACTTTGGATCGATGACCACGCCGTAGGTCGCGCGCGCCTGCGCCGGCGTCACGTAGCCGTCGAGAAAGTCTTCCAGCACTCGCGCCGGCTCGCGCGTCATCGGATCACCCCATCCGCCGCCGCCAGTGGTAAGGACTTCGAACCGATCGCCGGGCTCGAGGCGTTTGCCGCGCAGCGGATTGTGCCACATGCCGTCGGGGGCGATGCCGCCGAAGACGTCGAGCTTACCGTCCGTGGCGACGCGCGAAACGCGCTGCGCCACGCTGTCACCGCCGCCGGCCACGCCGGGAGTGCCCGTGCGCGTGCGCGAGGTTTCGATCGACACCTCCGCGGCGCCGAGCATCGTGATCGCCATGCGCGAACCGAGCCCGCCGCGATTACGGCCGGCGCCGGCGGAGTCGGCGCGCAGGTCGAAGGCCTCGTAGCGAATCGGGAAGAGCAGTTCGGCGACCTCGGCCGACAAATTGGCGCAGTTGCCCAGCGGATCCTGGGTGACGCTCATGCCGTCGTGGTGCGGCGTGCCGCCCCATCCCCCCGCCGGCAGGTCGGAGAAGACGAAGTTCTCGCCACTGTTCGGATCTTTCACCGAGCAGACGAACCAGTTGCATTCGGCGAAGGTGGGCGCGACGGCGCGCTCGGGAATCGCGTCGGAAAGCGCTTTCCAGATAGCCGCCGTGATCTTCGACGAGGTCAGCGTGGTGCAGCCGATCGTCGGCGACGGCCATTTGGCGTTGAGCCAACAATCCCCGGGCAGCCGAATTTCGATCGGACGGAAGCTGCCCGCGTTGGCCGGCGCGTCGGAGGACAGGAAAAACTTGAGCGAGTAGTAAACCGCCGAATAGGTATTGGCCATCGGCGAATTGATTCCGCCGGCCACCGGACGATCGCTGCCCTCGAAATCCACCACGATGCGGTCGTCCTCGACCTTGAGCGTGACCTCGACGCGCACCGGCTCGTCGGAGATGCCGTCGGTGTCGGCGTAGTCAACCGCGTGATAGGTGCCGTTGGGAATCTCGCGAATCGCGTTGCGCGTGAGGCGCTCGGTATAGTCGAGCACTTCCCGCATCCCCTGGCGCACGGTTTCGATCCCGTAGCGCCGCGCGATGCGCTGCAGTTCAGCCTCGGCCACGCGCAGCGCCGCCAGATGGGCCTGCAGGTCGCCCTTGATGTACTGCGGAGTGCGCGTATTGGCGACGATGATCCGCAAGAGGTCGTCGTTGACGCGGTAATTCTCGTACATCCGAAGGGGCGGCAGCCGCAGGCCCTCGCCGGCGATATGCGTGCCGAAGGCCTGGCCGCCGGCCGCACCGCCGCCGACGTCGGTCCAGTGGCCGCGCGAAACCGCGAAGCCCAGGATGTCGCCCTCGAAGAAGACCGGCATCGTAAACGTCATGTCGTTCAGATGCGTGCCGCCGTCGTAAGGGTCGTTGAGCACGAAGATGTCGCCCCGGCGCAGGCTCTCGAAGCCGAAGTGCTTGACCGAGGCCTGCGCCGAAAAGTGCATCGCCGCGATATGGACCGGGCAGTTCGCGGTCTGGCCGAGCAGCTCGAGCTTCTCGTTGTAGATGGCGTTGGAGAAGTCGACCATGTCGTAGATGATCGGCGAGAAGGCGGCCTTCTGCAGCACCGTGCTCATCCTGCCGCAGACGTATTCGAAGGAGCTGCGCAGGACTTCGAAAGTTACCGGGTCAAGCCGCTTGCCATTTTCGCTCGAAGTGTTCATCGGCACTCCCTTACACGGTTATGGACAGATTGCCCTCAGCATCAACCATCGCCGAACTTGCCGGCGCGAGCGCGGTGCACGAATGCTCGTGCTCGACAATCGCGGGCCCCTCGATCCTGCGGCCTGGACGCAGCGCCGCGGCGTCGTAAAGCGCGGTCCGGATCGCCTTGCCGTCGAAGATCACGTCGCGCTCGCCCTTGATCACGTTTGCAGTATCGCCTTTCCGGGCGCTTGCGGGAACAGCCTGCGAATCGCGGCTTCCATGCCCCGCGACCACGCCAAGGGCGGTCACGCCAAGGCTCACGAAGGCCGGCTCGAACTCCTCCGAGGCGACGCCGTATTCGCGCAGATGCGACTTGTGAAAATTGGCCCGCACCTCGTCCAGCGTCGCGCCGACGCGATCCGGGATCGGCGTCAGGACCTCGTAGCTCTGGCCGACGTAGCGCATCTGCGCCGTGCGCTTGAGCCGCACCGCGGCGAGCGCGATCCCCTCGCGCGAGAGCAACGCTCGGCCTTCCTCCTCGAGCGCGCGATAGCGCCGCTCGAGATCCTCGGGGCTGGTCTCCGCGAGCGGCGAGTAGAAAAACCGCTCGAGGTCGTAGCGCAAATCCATCCGCGTCGCGCCGTAGGCCGAGGCGACGCCGGCGTACGCGGGAACGATCACGGTGGGGATTCCGAGCGAGCGGGCGATCCAGCACGCGTGCATCGCACCCGCGCCGCCGGAGCTCGCAAGGGCGAAGTCCCGCGGGTCGCGGCCGCGCTCGGCCAGCGCGAGGCGAATCGCCTGCGCCATGTTCTCGGTGCAGATCGACACGATACCCTCGGCGGCCGCGATCGGCTCGAGCCCGACGCGCCGGCCGATCTCGGCTACCGCGCGATGCGCCGCGTCGCGGTCGAGAACCATCTTGCCGCCGAGCGTCGGCTCGAGCCGCCCAAGCAGCAGATTGGCGTCGGTGACGGTCGCGTCCTTGGCGCCTTTGCCGTAGCAGGCCGGGCCGGGGTCGGAACCGGCGCTGCGCGGTCCGACGCGCAGCGAGCCGCCCTCGTCGATCCAGGCGATCGAGCCGCCGCCGGCGCCGATGCTCCTGATGTCGAGCATCGGCGTGATGATCGGCATCTCCCAGCGCAGCTCGTACGAGTTGGTGACCAGGCCTTCGCCGTCCTCGACCACTGCGACATCGAACGAAGTGCCGCCCATGTCGGTGTGGATGACCTGCGCGGCCTCGCGCATCGAGCGCGAAAGCGCGCTCGCGTAGGCCACGCCGCCGGCCGGCCCCGATTCGATGAGCTCTTCGGGCCGTTCGATCGCGGAGGCGACGCCCATCACGCCGCCGTTGGACTTGATTATCAGCAGCGAGCCCTTGAAGCCCCAGCGCGTGAGTTCCTGTTCGAGGTCCTGCAGGTAACCAGCCATCACCGGCAGCAGCACCGCCCGCACGACGGTGGTCATGAAGCGGCCAAGCTCGCGGAACTGCGGACGGGTCTCGCTGGAAATCGCGACGCGCACGTTCGGCGCGGCTTCGTGAATCAGTTCGCGCACGCGCCGTTCGTGGCGGCCGTCGACGTAGGCGTTGATGAAGCAGACGGCGATGGTCTCGGCGCCCTGCCCCAGCGCCTCGGCGATCACCTCGCGCGCCACTTTTTCGTCGAACGGCCGCACGATCTCGCCCTGTGCCGACATCCGCTCGTTTAGCGTAAAGCGCATGCGCCGCGGTATAAGCGGCCGCTCCTTCACCTGGTACGGATCGTAAAGGCGCTCGCGGCGCTGGCGCCCAATCTCGATCGTGTCGCGAAAGCCCTCGGTGGTGATCATCGCCGCGGGCGGAAACGTGCGCTCGATGAGCGCGTTGGTCGCGGTGGTGCTGCCGTGCACTATTTCCGCGACCAGAGCCGGCTTGATCCCGGTCTGCCTGAGGGCGCCGAGCACGCTTTCGACCAGCCGATGCTTGGTGCCGAGAACCTTGGCCGTGCGAGTTTCGCTGGTCTCTTCGTTAACGGCGAAGAGATCGGTGAAGGTCCCGCCAACGTCTATGCCTATTCGCCAGGACATCGCTCGCCGATGCTAGCTGGCGGCGCAGACGATTTCAAAGCAAACGCCGCTCAGGCCGGAGCCAGCGGAGCGACGGTTACCTCGACGCCGTGTACGCTGGTGCTCTCGCCCATGTCCGCCTTGCGTCCCGGGTTGAGCACGTTGACGTTTCGGTGCCCGGCCTCCCGTTTGGGCCACCGGCCCTTGTGCGAAAGCGCGACCCCGCGCGGAACGGTCTCGGTCAGCGTGACGCGCATCACGAGGCGGCCGGCCTCATTCGCGACCAGCGCCTGGTCGCCCTCCTTGAGCCCGCGCCCGGCGGCGTCGGCGGGATGGATCGCGATCGTCGCGAGGCCAGTATGAGCCGCGATTTTGGCCACGTTGGAAAAACTGTCGTTGAGCGCCCATTGCGAGGACGGCGAGAGCAGCCGCAGACGCCCCGCGGCCGGCCGCGGATCGACGAGTGGCTGCGGGAGGCGCGGATGGCCATCGGCGGCGGCGCTTTCCGAAACAATCTCGATCTTTCCGCTGGGCGTGGGGAATTTGAGATCGCGAAACTGGATTACCGGCTCGGCGGGAAGATGCATTGGCGCGCGGGCGGCGAACGAGCGGAAGTCGCCCTCGATATTCGCGCGCTTGAGCAGCGTCGCGATAATCTCCGCGTCGCTCTCGTCCAGCTCGGGCTCGGTGAAATCCATCGCGCGCGCGAGCCGGCGAAAGATTTCCGAATTGGGCAGCGCCTCGCCCATCGGCTGCGCCGCCTTGACCTGCGCCGAGAGCGTCAGATGAAAGTAGCTCGCCACCAGGTCGTCGAATTCAAGGAAGCTCGCCGCGGGCAGCACGAAGTCGGCAAAGTCGGTGGTGTCGGTCGGGAACAGGTCGAGCACGACGGTCATCAGGTCTTCGCGCGCGAGCGCCATGCGCAGCCGCTCCTGCTGTGGATTGGACGCGGCGATATTGATGTTCCAGCAGATAAGCGCCTGCGCCCGCGCCGGATCCTCGAGACGCTCGGCCAGGTCCATCTGGCTTACCGGCGGGACGGCGCTCTTTGCGAGATGCGGCGCGGTCAGATAATCGCCGTCGATTCCGCGCTGCGCCATGTCGAAGTTCAGATAGACGAAGCCGGCGCCGGGCTTGCCGAGATTTCCCGTGACCGCCGGAAGAATCGAGCACGTGCGCATCACGTTGCCGCCGTGCGGCTGACGCTGGAGCGCCTGACCCATCCAGAGCAGCGAGGGCCCCCGGCCATAGAGGCGCGCGACTTCCTCGATTAGACGCGCGGGCACGCCGGTCTGGGCCTCGCCCCATGCGGGAGTGCACGGCGCGAGCATCGGTTCGAGCTCGTCCCAGCCGACCGTGTAGCGCGCGACGAAGTCGCGATCGACGAGCCGCTCGCGCGCGATCACGTGGAGCATCGCAAACGCGAGCGCCGCGTCACTGCCCGGGAAGGGCTGCAAATGGACGTCGGCGGCCGCGGCCGTCGGCGTGCGCACCGGATCGATCACCACGACCTTGCCCGGCAGCTTCTCGAGCCAGTGCTCCTGCACGTGCGGACCCGAGGCTGAAGGATTGGCGCCCCATACGAGGATGCACGCGGCGGCGTCGCCGGTGCGCGGATCGAAGCCGCTCACCGATGTGCCGTACACGTAGTGCAAGGCGACGTGGCCCGCCATGTTGCAAATCGTGTCGGGACTGACCTCGGTCGCGCCGAGCCGGTTGAAGAAGCGCGTGGGGAAAAGATATCCGATTAGCGAGATGGTGCCGCTGTAGTGCGTATTGAGGATCGCTTGCGGCCCGGCACTCGCGGAGATTTTCTTCAGCCGGTCGGCGATCGCCGCGATCGCCGCGTCCCACGATACCGGCTCGAAACGTCCCTCGCCCTTGCGCCCGACGCGGCGGAGCGGCCGGGTCAGGCGCGCGTGCGGATCCAGCCATTCATTGTTGTAACCGATCGAACATTTGACGCAGAGCTGGCCCTGGCTGACGAAATGCGCCGGGTCGCCGCGCACCGACTCGATCGCTCCGTTGCGCTTGTGAACCGCGACCCCGCAGGTGTCATAACAGTCGCGCGGGCAGGCAGTGCGGACAATTTCCTCAAGCTCGCTCATCGTGAAAGCTCCTCTCAATCTGAGCGGGTCCGGAACAATCCCAATTATCACAGATGCGGGGAATGTGCAGGCGAAGGATTTGCGTGCGGCCGCCGCTTGCCGGAGCACCACCGGGCCGCGAGAGAAGATCCTGGGCAGCGCGGGAGGACTCGACCATCCGGCGAAGAGCTAATAAGGTTGTATTCGCTTCGATGATTAATCAGGCGATAAAAGACCAGCCGGCCGAGAGCGCCGGGATGCTCGGCAAGTACATGCGCTACCCCTTCGCCGAGGGCAACTACAGTTTCGCGCTCGGCCTGGTTCCGATGGCCGAAGAGACCTGGCTCGACATCGACGAGCACTACGTCGCCGAGATGCGCGAAAAGGCGCGCCGCCTGCGCGAAGAGTACGACAAGGTGTTCTGCGCGCTCCCGGAAAGCTTACCCGGCCAGGCCGAAGTGCTGGAGACGCTGCTCGACCATCTGGCGGCGTGCTATCCGGACTTCTTTCGCATCACCCACGGCGCTTTGGTGCGCGCGGGGAACGTAATTGATCCTGACACCCGTATCGACAATCTCATCAATGGCGAAAGCTGGCGGGTCGGGGACTTCAGCGCCGCGCCGCTCGACCTCGCCGCGCGGCTTATCCAGGAAGACCTTTGCCTGATGAGCCCCGACGGCAAGGGCACCTATCTGCTGAGCGCCGGATCGGTATGCTTTCCACTGCGCTGGGAGCTTACGGAAAAGTTCGGCCTGCCGATGGCCGCGATCCATGGAGCGGTCCCCGGCTACGACGAAAAGCTGGCTGCGCCTTCGGACCGCTACATGGTGGGGCTCAAGGCCTACAAGCCTTCGTGGCGCTCGAACTGGAGTATCGTGGACGCACCGGACCTTTATCTCAAGCAGCGCCGCTTCGCACAGGGACACAACGCCGAGATCACCGCCGAGAACGCCGGGCGCAAGCTGTGGATCAGATCGGAGCGGCAGACTTTGCGGCGGCTGCCCCGCTCGGGCGACGTCCTCTTCACGATCCGCACCTACATCCGGCCGCTCTCGGTGCTCGAAAGCCTGCCGTCGGTAGCGCGCGGCCTCGCTCAGGCGCTCGACAA
>DATJXN010000052.1 GCA_035500095.1 Candidatus Binataceae bacterium | reverse complement strand
TCGTCGGCTCGCGGCTTTGCTCCACGCTTCCTCCAGACCCCATCTCACGATGACGCCTTTGCGCTTCGCTAGTGCTCGACGCGGCCTGCTCGCACAGAGGACTTCCACCTCTTAAGTCACGCGCCATGCTGGGCGCACAATCGACACGGCCCGCGCCGGTCGCGGACCGTGTCTCAAACTGCCAATCGCGCCAGCGCTCGACTTGTCGGGTTGGGCAGGATCTGTCCTTACGATTTGACGCCGAGGTTGACCGCGGTCGTGCAATTGACCGCCCATCCGCTCTTCACCCCGAAGCACCAGAGCACTTCGTTGTCGAGCTGGGTGCGATAAATAGGCAGATCGCCCTTGTCGCCGTGGCAGGCACAGCGGCCGCAATACTCTTTTCCGCAGCAGTCGCGATAGGCGATTATATAGTCCTTGCCGTCGACCGGATGCCTGCACGTGCCGACCCATCCGGTGGGCGACATGATCGATCCCGCAGGGCACTCGGTGATCGATCCGCCGCAGCATCCGCAGAGATTTCCGTCGAAGCCGCAATATCGCCAGTAATCGCAACTTAACTGGTCGCCCGGCTCGTTGGCAGGATCCGCAGCCGCGGCCGAGCGCGCGATGCGCGCGACCGGCAGCAGCGGCAGCGCCATCCCTCCGAGCAGCGCGGTTCCGATCATCCCCAGGAGCCGCCGGCGGGAGGTGCGCGCCGCGAGCTTACGCGCCAGCTGTTCGACCAGGTCGTCCATTTTCGATCCCTCCTGCGATTGCCCGCCGCGCGGCTGGTTCTAAAGCCCGAACATGTTGGCGGGAAAGCCGCCCATCTGATCGATCTTGCCCAGGTATCTGCCGTTTTCCGCAGACAGAATCTGCAGCGACCAGGGCGGTGCCCCGATCTGCAGAATGTCGGTGGCAGTGGCGGCAAAGATAAGCGGTTTGTCATCCGGCGTCACGTAGATCGCGGTCGCGGGCTCGGGCAGCGTCAGCCGCTCAATGCGCTTGCCTTCCTTCGCGTTGAATACCCAGATTTCGGGGCCGGCTTGTTTATGCGTCCACTCACCACCCTGATGCATCAGGACGTACAGCAGGCCATCCGACGCGTGTCCCCACACGGGCTGAGCGCCGCCCGGCCGCCATCCGGCGGCCCGCTCCGCGTCGCTGGTCAGCGACCACGTCGAACCGGGCTTCGGAGGATCGGTTGACATGTCAACCGGATGAACCACTCCATGGTAGGTGACGTAGTAATTGTCGCTCTTGATAATCGCCGGCGCCGCATAGACCGGGTCCTTTTCAGGCTCGAAAAACACCGGGCTCCGCTTGGCGTCGAGCGATTTGCCGCTGTCGTCGAAGTTCACCATCATCAGCGAGCCGTCACCGCAGAGCGACGCGAACTGCCGATTGCCGGTGAGCTGGAACTCCGCGCATCCGGTTATCGGAATCTCGCCGAGCACCTTGGAAGATGCGATATCGATCACGGTTACCGAAGTAGCAGGCGTCATATTGGCGACCAGCAGCAGATGCCCGTCGGAGGTCGCGGCAAGCTGCAGATTGTCGGGGCCGGCGAGCTGGCGCTTGGGCGGGATCACGACTTCGCTCACCGGATCGAGGGTGGCAGTGTCGTAGAAAGTGATGGCGTCGGTGCGGGTGCCGCGCGTGCCGCGCGAGAAGAAGGTGTCGCCGAGAAAGATGCGGCTGTGATCGGGCGACATCGCCGCGGTCGAGATCATCCCGGCGGTCAACATGCCGATGATTTTCCGCGAATCGCCGTCAACCACGTAAACCTGCGACACGATGAAATTGCCGTAGAGCGGAGCGTTGATCAGCACCCAGTGCGGATTTGCAGCCGGCATCTTGAGCACGCCGACGCCCTCGGCGGGCGGCTGGGTGTATGGAAATTGCAGCGTGGGGCTACTTGGAACCTGGGCCATCGCCGGTCCGGCCATCAGCGCAAAGATTGGAGCGAGTCGGAGCAATCGCCGCCGTAAGCCAGTCACCATCCGGTTCCTCCCCCAAGAAGGTCGCCTTATGCTGATTGAGTCGAAGAGATTCGGGCTCTCAATCTATACTGACCGAGCTTCGAGCAAGTCAAGTTTCGCGACTGCGTGCAGCACTCGTCGCCAACGCAGAGGGCGCGGCACATGCAATGCACGGCGCGGCGCCGCCGGCGATATGCCGGCCAAGCGCGCTGCGCGATCTTTTCAGTCCGTCACGGCGCCAAGCGACGCCGACGACACTTGGGCCGCATACTTCGCGAGCACGCCGCGAGTATAGCGCGGCGCGGGCTGCTTCCACGCTGCGCGCCGGCGCGCGATCTCCTCCTCGGGCACGTTGAGCTGCAGCAGGCGCCTGTGCCCGTCGACGGTGATCGAATCACCCTCCTTGATGAGCGCGATCAGGCCACCCACAGCGGCTTCAGGCGCGACGTGACCGACCACCAGGCCATAGGTTCCTCCCGAGAAACGCCCGTCGGTGATCAATCCCACCGAATCGCCGAGTCCGGCGCCGATGAGCGCCGAAGTCGGCGACAGCATCTCGCGCATCCCGGGTCCGCCCTTCGGACCTTCGTAGCGGATCACCAGCACGTCGCCCTTCTTAATCCTGCCCGCTAGAATCGCCTCCAGCGAGTCCTCCTCGCGATCGAAAACCCGCGCCGGGCCGGTTATCTCCGTGTGCTTGATCCCGCTGATTTTCGCCACCGCGCCCTCGGTCGCTAGGTTGCCGCGGAGAATCGCCAGGTGCCCCTCAGGGTACAGCGGATCGTCCCATGGATGGATGACCTTCTGATCCTTGCGCGGCGTCTCGGGAACCTCGGCAAGCGTCTCGGCGATGGTGCGGCCGGTGATTGTCATCTCGCCGCCGTGCAGCAGGCCATGCGCGAGCAGCATCTTCATCACCTGCGGCACGCCGCCGGCGCGATGGAATTCCGTCGTCACGTAGCGACCCGAAGGTTTAAGATCGCACAGCACGCGGGTGCGCTGGCGGATGGCCTCGAAGTCGTCGATGTTCAGAGGAACGTTGGCCGCGTGCGCGATCGCGAGCAGATGAAGCACGGCGTTGGTCGATCCACCGACCGTCATCACCACCGCGATCGCGTTCTCGAACGCTTTGCGGGTCATGATCTGCCGCGGCAGGAGCCCGCGATGCACCGCCTCGACCAGCACTTCGCCCGATCGCGCGGCGCTTTCGGCCTTCTCCGCGTCCTCTGCCGCCATGGTCGAGGAATACGGCAGGCTCATCCCCATCGCCTCGATCGCCGACGACATCGTGTTGGCCGTGTACATCCCGCCGCACGAGCCGGCGCCGGGGCAGGCGTGGCGCTCAACCTCGAGCAGTTCGGCCTCGCCGATCTTGTGCGCGCTGTATTCGCCCACGGCCTCGAAGGCGCTGACGATCGTAAGGTCGCGGCCGTTGAGGTGGCCGGGCTTGATCGTGCCGCCGTAGACGAAGATCGAGGGGATGTTCATGCGCCCGATCGCGATCATCGCGCCCGGCATGTTCTTGTCGCAGCCGCCGATCGCGACCACCCCGTCCATGGACTGGGCGCCGCACGCGGTCTCGATCGAATCCGCTATGACCTCGCGCGAAACCAGCGAGTACTTCATCCCCTCGGTGCCCATCGCGATGCCGTCGCTGACCGTGATCGTGCCGAAGAGCTGCGGCATCGCGCTCGCGCCGCGCACCGCGGCCTCGGCCCGCCGGGTCAGCGTGTCGAGCCCCATGTTGCAGGGCGTGATCGTGCTGTAGCCGTTGGCGATGCCGATGATCGGCTTGTCGAAGTCGCTGTCGCGAAAACCCACCGCCCGCAGCATCGAGCGGTTGGGCGCGCGCTGCACGCCTTCGGTTATCAGTTTGCTGCGCAACTTTTCGGCCATCGGTCTCTCTCCCTTGCACTGAACGGCGGTCGGGCGCCGGACCCCGAAGCAACGGAGTTTATCGCCGATTCGCCGTAAAGGGGAAGCCGCGGGGCGGCTGTGCTCGCCAGGCGCAAGCTCTGTATCATCGATCCGGGATCAGCAACCGCTCGCGGCATTTCAAGAGGAGCAAGTCATGAAAACGAATCCCCTTGCGGGAAGCCCGGCGGAGTCCGCCGTGCTGGTCAACGTGCCGAACCTCATCACGGCCTACTATGCCGAACTCCCCGACCCTGCCGCGCAGGCGGAGCGCGTCGCCTTCGGCACTTCGGGCCATCGCGGGTCTTCATTCAACCGCGCGTTCAACGAGCGGCATATTCTCGCCATCAGCCAGGCCATCTGTCTCTATCGTAAGCAGCAGCGGATAGACGGCCCCTTGTTCCTGGGAATCGACACGCACGCGCTTTCGGTGCCCGCGCTGGCGAGTGGGCTCGAAGTGCTCGCCGCCAACGAAGTCGAGGTGATGCTCGCGAAGGACGATGAATACACCCCGACGCCTGCCGTCTCGCACGCGATTCTCACCCATAATCGCGGGCGCACAGGCGGCCTCGCCGACGGCATCGTGGTCACTCCCTCGCACAATCCGCCCCAGGACGGCGGCTTCAAATACAATCCACCCAACGGCGGCCCGGCCGCGGGCGCGATCACCGGATGGATCGAGGCGCGCGCCAACGAGTTCCTGGAATCCGGCCTCGAGGGCGTAAAGCGAATCCCCTACGAGAGCGCGCTCCACGCCCCGACGACCCACAGGCACGACTACCTCGGAGCTTACGTCAGCGATCTTGGCGACGTGATCGACATGGAAGCGATCCGCGGCTCGAAGTTGAGCCTCGGCGTGGATCCGCTCGGCGGCGCCGGCGTGCATTACTGGGGGCGCCTCGCTGAGCGCTACGGGCTCAACCTGACGGTGGTCAGCGACGCCGTCGATCCCACTTTCCGCTTCATGACGCGCGATTGGGACGGCCAGATCCGGATGGATCCGTCGTCGGCCTTCGCCATGCGCCGGCTTATCGGGCTCAAAGATCGGTTCGAGATCGCGTTCGCCTGCGACACCGACCACGACCGCCACGGCATCGTCACGCGTAGCGCGGGGCTGCTGCCGCCGAATCATTATCTCTCGGCCGCCATCCTCTACCTGTTCCAGCATCGGCCTAGGTGGAACGCATCGGCCGCGGTCGGCAAAACCGTGGTCAGCAGCCAGATGATCGACCGGGTCGCGGGGAAGCTGGGGCGCAAGCTCTACGAGGTGCCCGTCGGCTTCAAGTGGTTTGTGGACGGCCTGGTCGACGGTTCGCTGGCCTTCGGCGGAGAGGAGAGCGCGGGCGCGTCGTTCGTCCGCATGGACGGCAGCGTGTGGACCACCGACAAGGACGGAATCGTGCCGGCGCTGCTGTCGGCGGAGATGACGGCGCGGATGAGCCGGGACCCGGGAGAAATCTATCGCGACCTCGTGCGCGAGTTCGGCGAGCCGCTTTACGATCGCGTCGAGGCGCCCGCCACGCCCGCACAGAAAGAGATGCTGGGGCGGCTTTCGCCCAAACAAGTGCGCTCTGCGAACCTGGCGGGCGAAAAAATCCAGGCGATCCTCACCAACGCGCCTGGCAACGACGCGCCGATCGGCGGCCTCAAGGTGATCGCGGAAAACGGATGGTTTGCGGCGCGCCCCTCCGGTACGGAGGACATCTACAAAATCTACGCGGAAAGCTTCCGCGATGCGGACCATCTGCGCCGCATCGAGGAGGAAGCGCAGGCTATCGTTACCGCGGCGGTGGCGGCGGCGCCTTCGCGGTAAAATCCAACTGCGCGATCAGGCCGGCGCTTCAGGCGCGGCCGCCGGTTGAGGTGTTGCGGGGGCGGGGGCGGCAACGGCAGGCGCCTTGCGCCGATGCTTTACCCGGCGCGTCTTTTTCACGTTTTTGACGCTTGCTCCGGCGGCCGTCTTCTTGACGCCCGCTTTGGCGGCCGCCTTGGCGTCGAGGTCGCCCCAGAGCTTGATTCCGCCGAGCAGCCCATCCTCGTTGCTGATGATTTTCACGCCCTCGGGCGGCTCGAAGCGGATGAACTTGGAATCGCCGCCGCCGAGATAGAGCCGGTCATAGTTGAACGCGATCTTGAGATCCTCGATCGCCTCGCGCAGCCGTTTGTTCCACCATTTTTTGCCCTTCTTCTCGAGCATCCGATGGCCCAGCTCATCCTCGTAGGATTTGCCCTTGTGAAACGGATGATGCCCGAGTTCGAGGTGCAGGCGACTGCCGTTAACGAAAACCACCGATCCCACACCGGTGCCAAGCGTGATCACCAGCTCGATCCCGCGGCCCGAAACGGCGCCGAGCCCCTGCACGTCGGCGTCGTTGGCGACGCGCACCGGCCGCCCGAGCGCGTCGCGCAGCTTCCGCTCGAGCGGGAAATTGTTCCATCCTTTGCCCAGGTTGGGCGCGCTATAGATGACGCCGTCCTTGGTTACGCCCGGAAACCCCACCGAGACGCGATCGAAACCGCCCTCTCCCTTGGCCAGCTTGCCGATGATCGCGATCACCTGGCGCGGAGTTGCGCCGGCGGGCGTCGAGAGGCGCGCGCGATCGGTCAGCGGGCGGCCGCGCTCGTCGAGCAGTTCGGTCTTGATGCCGGTGCCGCCGACATCGACGGCAAGCGTGCGCGGCGGTTTCTTGCCCGCGCCGCGTGCGGCGCGCGACGGTTTACTCGATTTGGACCCTCGCCTGGATTTTTCCATCGCGGATTTTTCCCCGGACGCGATTTTTACACCATCCCGCTTGCGCCGCCAACGCTGATGAAAATCCGCGTCGCGAGTTATACTGGCGCGCCCGCCGCGGCTCATCCGCGCGCGCAATAGCGAGAGGAGCGCCATCGATGGAGCGAAAGCTCGCCGCGTTTTTCGGCTTCGACGCCGCCGGGACCAATCTGCGCCGCGAGATGCTGGCGGGCGTCACCACCTTCGTCACCATGGCATACATCGTCGCGGTCAACCCGGCGATCCTCAAGGCCGCGGGTATCCCCGAAGGACCGTCGATGGTCGCGACCGTGATGACCGCGATGTTCGGCACGCTGCTGATGGGGCTCTACGCGAACCGGCCGTTCGCGATCGCGCCCTACATGGGCGAAAACGCGTTCGTCGCCTACACGGTGGTGCGCGTGCTGGGCTTCCGATGGCAGGCGGCGCTCGCCGTGGTGTTCATCGCAGGCGTGCTGTTCACCCTGCTGACGATCGCCCGCGTGCGGCAATGGATGACCGACGCGGTACCACCGGGACTGCGCTTCAGCTTCGCGGCCGGCATCGGGCTGTTCCTCGCCTTCATCGGTCTCAACGAGGCAGGCATCGTGACGCTCGGCGTCGCCGGCGCGCCGGTTCGGATCGGCGCGCTGAACTCGGCACCCGCGATGGTGGCGGCGTTCGGTTTTGTCGGTATCGCGATGCTCACGCTGTGGCGCGTGCCTGGAGCGATCCTGATCGGAATCCTGCTCGCCGCGGCCGCCGCCTTCGCGCTCGGAGTGGCCCCGGTGCCCGCGCGATTTGTCAGTCTGCCGCCCAGTCCCGCGCCGATTCTGCTCAAGCTCGACTTCGGCGCGGCGTTCGGCTGGCGCTTCTTCGGTGTGCTGCTGACGATCTTCGTGATGGCGCTAGTGGACACTCTGGGAACGCTGGTCGGCGTCTCCGAACGCGCCGGACTGCTTGACGCCGAAGGCAGTCTACCGCAAATCGAACGGCCGATGATGGCGGACGCGCTGGCGACCACGTTCGCCGCCCTTGCCGGCACGACCACGGCGGGCGCATTTATCGAATCGGCCGCCGGCGTCAGCGTCGGGGGGCGTACCGGGATGACCGCGGTCGTGACGGCGACGCTATTCGGGATATCGCTGTTCTTTGCGCCGACGGTGGCGGCGATTCCGCCGCAGGCCTACGGTCCGGCGCTGGTGATAGTGGGCGCTACGATGCTCGCGCCGATCCGGAAAATCGATTTCGACGACTACACCGAACTGCTGCCGGCGTTCGCGGTAATTGCCCTGATGAGCTTCACCTACAACGTCGGCGTCGGGATCGCCGCCGGCTTCGTCCTCTATCCGTGGTTCAAGGTCGCGGCGCGGCGCGGGAGCGAAGTCCGTCCGGGACTGTGGATGCTGAATATTCTGTCGACGATGCTGTTTGCGTTTTATCCTTACTGAGGCCCGCGACTGAGGCCCACGTGAGTTTGATCGCCGGCATAAAGCAATCCGCCGGCCGCGAGACGGCCTGCGGATTGCAGCTCTTCAATTTGCGCGATCCCAGCTAGTCGGCAGAGGCGGTCTTCTTGCCGCGAGCGCTGTTTTTGGCCAGCTCCTCGTCGATCATGCTGGTGAAGCTGTCCGCTGGCTGCGCACCAACGAGTTCGCGCCCGTCGATGAAGAAGGTCGGCGTGCCGTTGACGTTCAACCGGCGGCCCTCTTCCAGGTCCTTTTGGATCGCCGCGCTGTACTGGTTCTTATCGAAGCAGGCGTCGAACTTGGCCGAATCGAGGCCGAGTTTCTTGGCGGTCGCTTTCAGGCTGGCAGGATCGAGCTTGGATTGGTCCGCAAACAGCGCGTCATGATACGGCCAGAACTTGCCCTGCGCATTGGCGCAGCGCGCGGCGTTCGCCGCCGGCATCGCATTCGCATGAAAGCTCAGCGGAAAGTCCATAAAGACCAGCTCGATACGGTCGCCGTATTTCTCGCGGATCGTCTTGACCGCTTCCTCGGAGCGCTTGCAGTACGGACACTGGAAGTCGGCGAACTCGATCACCTTCACCGTCGCATCCTTGGACCCGAGCGTGGGATGGCTCGATTCGCTCAGGTTGACGCTGATCCGCGGGGGCTCGAGCAAAATCTTCGCGTTCCCCTCCTTGCGCAGCCGGGCCATGAGCTCTTCCTGATCCCGTTGGACGTCGCGCTGGCGCAGGGCCGCGATCAGCCGATCCTTGATCTTGTCGTACGAGCCGGCACTCTTGAGCGCCGGAATCTTGTCCTTGTTCTCGTCGTAGAATTTTTTGGCTGTTGCGTCGGTGACGGAAGCCGCCGCCTTGTCGGTAACCTCCCGTTTGAGGTAGTCCGCGACGCTGAGCTTGTCCTTCTTGGCGGCCTGTTGCAGCAGGTAGTCGTCGACCATCTGGTCGAGCGCCTCTTTGCGCGCGTCATAAAGCTTAATCTTTATCTTCGCGTCGACTTCGGGCTGGGTAATCTTGTGATTGCCGACCTCGGCGAGTACCGGACCGGAGTCCGCCGCACCCGTAGCACGCGCAGGCACCGCGAGCGCGAGCACCAAGACCGCCACCGCGGTTATGGAGGCTGTCAGCGCCGTCGCGACAAAGATGCAGCCGCCGGGACGCACCGGCGTCGAGACTGTTGCAGTATGCTTGACCTGTTTAAGCACTAAGCTGTTGTCCTTTTACCAAGCCCGTTGGCCCGGGCTTATCCCGGACAGACTACCACGCATCCCGCAGGTCCGCGACGGGGATGTTTCTGCCCATTTCGCCGGCCGCCGCTCGACGGCAGGACGGGTTCGGTTCCAACCTTCTGAGCGTGACTACACTCTTGTTTGAAGGTGGGGATGTCCCAGCGACGTTTCAGGTCGCGCGGCCGCAGAGATGCGGCTGGTCCTCTCGATTTACGGTTCGGCGGATTGTTAACATAATGTTCATGCGCGCCAGGGCGGCAGTTCCGACCGGATGAGAAGCGAGCCGGCGCGGTGAGCGACGGGGGAAATCTTGGCGTTATACACCTTCAAACGCGAGGGTGACCGCTCCATCTTCGTGCCTTCCGGGATCTTCTCGGGCATGGCGGTCTGGATGTTCGTCGGCGGCGCGGTGCTGATGCTCCAGCTGTCTAGCATATTTTTCCGCCACCTGAAGGGAACGTCGGCGAACCTGTGGATCGGCGCGGTTTTCGTCGCGGTCGCGGGTTACAGCGCGGCCCTGGCGCTCCGGTCCTGGAGCACGCGCAGGACTCCGCTCAGCATCATGGCCGGAGGCAGCGTCAGCTATGGCAGACAACAACTGTGTGCCACCGGATCGGTTCGTGCGGTCCGGATCGACGGGGCGCGCGGCGGCGGCGAAGCGAACGAATGCGAAATCGCCCTCGAGCTTACCGATGGAGCGAAAGTGTATTTGCCGTCCCCGTACTTCGGCGTTCACCAGCCGCGGGCGCACCTCCGTCCGTTGGCGGCGAAACTCGGCGAGGTGCTCGGCGTTCCGGTCAAAGAGTCGCGCTGAGCCGAAGGCGCGCAACGCTGAACCCGATAGCCGCCTGTGCGCGCTGCACCCTGTCCACCCTGCCAATGGCCGGCTGAATTTTCTATATTGAATCGCTCATCTTGCGCGAGAGTGGCGGAATGGCAGACGCGCCGGACTTAGGATCCGGTGCCGCAAGGCGTGGGGGTTCAAGTCCCCCCTCTCGCACCACACGAATCTTGAGCCGGTACAAAGACCTTCGATGGCGGCGCCGCGCGCGCTAGGCATGGCGGCCGAAGTTGCACGGCAGATCAGGAGTTCGGCCTCGGACTAGGTGGCTGGGGTCTGAGAGTCGATGCGATAGCGTTCACGACGGTGTCACGCGCGACCGGCCGCCTGCGCCTGACCCGTCCCTACCTCGCGCCGACCGCGGCGGCCAGGTCGGACGCACCCAGGTCGTTGAGCACCGCCTCGCGCACTCTGGGCAGCGAGGAAAACCCATCGGGGATTCTGAGCCGCCGCACCGGCACTGCTCCGAGCAGGCGCTCGATGAAGCGGAGGTTGCGCGTGAGCACCGCGCGGTCGGTGATGTCGAGCATGAAGCTCGCCGAGAGCAGTTGCAGAAACACGTCGTTGGCGCGCAGCGGCTCGATCAGAGGCTCCGACTGTTGCGCCGCGCCGTCGTTGCGCGGCTCGCGCACGAGGCAATAGATAACCGCGAGGCGGACCGGACGCACGGGAAACCGCTCTGCCGCAGGCGCGCTCCAGATGCGCCGTTTGCGCGTATGGTGCGCGAGCGAAGGCGCGTCCGACCAATCCGTCGATAGCGGCTCTGCCGAATCGGCCCAAAGACGCAGACCCGGATAAGCTGGGATAGCGAAGAATCCGCGCTCCTCCTTTATCGCCAGGCAATCGTCGCCCAGCGCCGGATATCCGGCAGCCGCGAAGCTCGCCGCCAGAGTCGACTTGCCCGCGCCCGCCGGCCCAAGAAAACCACACACGCCGCGCGGCGTGATCACCGTCGAAGCATGGAGCGTCGGGATGCCGCGCAGACCCAACACCATCGGCAGCGCCTGATCGAGCAGCAGATGGCCCAAGGTCTCGCGCGAGCTTACGGGTTCGGCGTGCAGGAGAGTGATTTCGGTGCCCCGGAGATTGACCGCAAAATCGGCCATCCCGACGTAGCGCATGAGGAAGCCATGGTCATGACGCGCGGCCCACATCCATGGTTGACCGTCGGGCAGGCTCGTCTGCAGCAGCCAATCGCGCGGCTCGCGGACCTCGGAAGACGGCGCACCCATCCGGATGCGCAATCGCCCGGGAAACGTCGCAGCATATTTGCGCTGAGTCGTTTCGAGTTCGAGCAACGCGACGTCGGAATCTACCGCCAGCCCATAGGCGACGTAGTGGAACTTAAGCGGTCGCCGAGAACGCGCCTGTGACGAAGATTTGATCTTGCGCCGCCTGCCGCTTTTCAGCTCACAGGCCATAAAGCCTACGCGCCGAAGGTTCAGACAACAATCTTACTCTCCCCAGTCAGGCCAGGGGAACACTGCGAAAACCACCACCAGGCACAAGTTACGACGTTCCAGCTCCTTTTGGCGCGGCCGATTCTGCAAAGTTGAATACGGCGCCGGCTAACCCTCGACCGCGTTGTTAATCTCGACCAGGCCGCGCACCGCGAGTTCGCCGAGCAGCGCGATCACGTCGCGCTGGCACTCTTCGCGATCAACTTCGTATTCGCCCAGCAGGGCGTCGACCAATTCATCCACGCGCCGCGGCCCGTCGAGCATCCGCCAGACCGAAGCGCCGACTTCATCTAGCCCGTAATAAACGCCGGTCTTGAGATTTAGCACCGCGGCCTCGCCCTCGAGGTCGCAGGAAACCTGGTCGGCGACCGCCATCACTACCGAATTCAGCTCGATTTTGATCGTTTCGATGGACAAGCGCGTCTATGCCGAATGAGTTTTTCGGCCCGTGCGAGCATTTCTCCCGGAGACTATGCCACCGGCCGCATGATGCGACAAGGCCGCATGCGCGGTCCACCTCGCCGCGCGCGCACGCGTGCACGCGACGTTTATTAAGCTTTCCCGGCCGGATTTATCGAGCCGTGATCTATCGGGCAGGTCTATCGGACAGGACTATCGGACAGGACTATCGGGCAGGACTGTCGGGTCAGACTTGCGCGCCACGCTCGACCAGCGGCGCCAGTTCGCCGACCACCTCGACGCCGTCGCGCGTGGCGATCTCGGCGGCAAGCATTATCACGCGGCTTATGCCGGCTGCCGCGTAGAGCTTGAGGGCCCCGGTGGACGGCGTCTGCTGCGCGCCGATACCGAGCATCACCGAGAATTCCATCCGCGCGGGGTCGCGCCCGTGCTCGCGCGCCATCCTTTTGATCTCGGGGATGACCTGTGCGGCCATCTCGGGGCTGAGTCCGCCCGGCATCCATCCGTCCGCCCATCGCGCGACCCGTTTCAGCGCAGGCCCTGGATCGTGCGCGCCAAGGAAGATCGGCGGATGGGGCTTTTGCACCGGCTTGGGATAAAGCCTGACCGGCGGGAAGCTGATTATCTCGCCGGCGTAGCTTGCTTCCGGCTTGCTCCACAGCTCGCGCATCGCTTCGACCGACTCGCGCAGATGGCGCCAGCGGCGTTTGAAATCGACGCCCATGATCGCCGCCTCTTCGGGAAACCATCCCGCGCCCACTCCGAGCATCAGCCGGCCGCCCGAATACATGTCGAGCGTCGCAACGGCCTTGGCGGTCTCGATCGGATTGCGCTCGGGCAGCAGGCAGACGCTCGTTCCGAGGCGGATGCGCGAGGTCGCCTGTGCGGCGATCGCGAGCGCGACGAACGGGTCGGCCAGATGCGCGTAGAACTCGGGCACCTTGTCGGGCGAGCGCGGGTAGTAGGTCGTGTAGGCGGCCGGCATCACCAGGTGCTCGGCGAGCCAGAACGACTCGAAGCCGGCGCGCTCGGCCGCAGCCGCAATAGCGCCGGAATTGCCGGATTTTTCGGTGAGGAACGCCGCGACGCCGATTTTCATGATCGCCCTCTTGCCAATGCGGGCGAATCCGCGCCACACCGCAAGTCGCGCCTACGCACCGCCTCACACAACATCGCAGAACTCACCCCCGCAGGGAAAGCTTGCCGCATCGCCCGCGCAATGCTGAGCATCAGCTTCTCGCGTCGGGCGATCGCTTATCGCGGCCGATCGAAGCTAGAAAACCCAGCTTCCTTCGGGCGACGCACCGAAGAGCGAGCCGATGAAGGTCTCCATCTCCAGGTTGAACTTGACGATCACGTGGTCGGAACCCGACGTCAGCCCGAAGCCGGGCCCAACGTTGTACTCGATGCCGTGAGGGAGCTGGCCCCAAAGCACAGGGAAGATGTAGTGCTGCTGGTCGCTTAACGGATCGGTATCGTCAATCAGCCCGACGCCGCCGTAGAACTCGACCCCGGGCGAGAGATAGCGCAGCCAGCGGTAGTAGACCCCGTTGCGATAACCAAACTCGAAACCCTGATCGTGTCCCCTTCCGTAAAGTGGCTTCTCAAAGACCGGATTCAGTATCAGGGATAACCGGCCGAAGTCCTTCTCTATGATTGGTTTTAATTCCAGCTCAAGGTCGGCATCGTCGAACTGCGGCGTCTTGTGCCATTCGAGTTCGGCGTACCAGCCGAGATTGACCGGCAGTGTTTCCTCATCGAAGAGCCGGCCGCGCAGGCGGAACTTGTCGCCCGCCCACCAGAAGCCATGGCCGCTCGGCTGGGCGAAGGTGACGTAAGCGGCCGCCTCGATGCGGTCGGTCAAGCCGTAGGTAAGTTCCTCGCCGCTGTACCACATGCCCTGACTCGGATAGGTGCCGGCGTCGTTGGTTCCGGTCCCCGCCTGGCTATGGCCGTTGGCTACTACAGCATTGTCGGATTCCAGCTCGATCATTCCGCGGGGCTCGGTCGCGTAAGGGTACACCTCGAATTCATAAGGGTCCAACTGCGCCGAAGCGCGGCCGGCGAGCAGAGCAAGCACCAGAAACGAGCTACCAATGGCTAATATGCAGCGGTTTATCATTTGAACCTGTAATTAATTGAGACTCGAAGGCTCAATCGGAGATGTGCGGCGCGTTCGCGGAAATCCCGGATTCGATCCATCGCTCGAGCATCGCGCGGTCTTCGGTGCCGAGCCGCGCGGCCGGATGCATCAGGCGGTAGCTCCACGGCGGCATCGAGCGTTCGCGCAACACCCGGCCCATCCATTGAAGCTTCCGCGTCCGCGTCTGCGGGTAATAGGAACCCCACTCGGAGAAGTTGAGTTCTTTCCGTCCCAGGGCGACGTCGCGCGCGACCAGCCATGACATAGGAGCGATCCGGCTGTACCACGGCCATCGCGTCCGGTTGGAATGGCAGTCGTAGCAGGCGCGGGTCAGAAGCGTCTCGATTTGCTCCGGCGCGGCAAGCGGCGACCCCGAAGAGGCCGGCGGATTTGTGCGGCCGACCGTGATCAGTTGAGCGGCGAGCGCGCAAAATCCGAGCGCCAGCAGACACGCCCCGCGGCCCGTCACTTGGCGACGATGCTTCCCTGCGGAACGTCCTGATGGAAATCGTCGTAGAAATCGTAGCTGCCGGGGCCGAGCGCGGGCAGACGGACGGCGATCGCCTCGCCGGGTTGGACGGCTTTTTCGCGGTTCAGCCGGAAGCTCTCGAATTCGATCGTCTCGTTGCTCGCGTTCACGACCTTGATCGTCAGGGCCTGCCCGGCGGGCACCTGAAGATTGGCGGGCGAGAAATGATGATTCTCGAAGCGCACCTCGATAACGCTGCTGTCGGCATTGGCGGCGGCGGCACCGAGCGCAAGGGCGGCGGGCAGGAAGAACATGGCAGAGACGAAAGCGGCGGACACGAAAGTGCGGGACAACACGTTAGGGCCTCCAACTGAAATTGAGAACGATTCTCAATATCTACGGAACCCGCCCTGCTGTCAAGCGCAGACTGCTTCTATCTCCTACCCATCCAAGGGGGATTCAACCGCGCTATCTTTGCGTAAATCGGGCAGTCCTCGGCATGCGCGCCTGGCAGGTAGCCCGTGCTCAACAGGAATTCGCCGGTTATCTCGCCGCCCGTGAAAACAAAGGTTCGCTTGAACAGTTTGACCCACTCGGCTTTCTCAAGCGGATGGTTTGCCCTAAGCCAGCGCGCGAACCCGCCATGGCTCTCGCGCAGCCCGGCGATTCGCCGCGCGTTTTCGATCGCGGCGTCGATCTTGAGCCGGTTCCGTACGATTCCGGGGTCGGCCAACAGGCGCGCTCGCTCGCGTCGTCCGTACGCGGCCACGCGGTCGACGTCGAAGCCGTCGAAGGCCTTGGAGAACGCTTCGCGTTTGCGCAGCACGGTCAACCACGAAAGCCCGGCCTGGTTTATCTCGAGCACCAGGCGCTCGAACAGCCTGGTTTCGTCGCGCGTGGGAAAGCCGTACTCGCGATCGTGATAGGGACCGTGAAACGGATGGCTAGGCGCGATATCGCAGTAGGTCATTTTGGCCTGGAGTCCGCGGCGCTAGAATCGGAGCGGCTCATCGTCCGCGACCCGTCGTGCGCGAGACGACCGAAAATATCACTGGAGAAGTCATCGATGGAAACGATTGCGGCGGATATTCGCACCTGGCACTGGTTCTCCACTCCGCATGGCTACGATTTCAACGGCCTGCTCGTACCTCATCCCACGGGCAACGTCTGCATCGACCCGGTCGAACCCGCAGCCGCCGACCTCGAGGAGATCATTCGCGCCTGCCCGGCGCGCATCCTGCTTACGAACCGCAATCACGTGCGGGCGGCCAACCTCATCCGTGAGCGCACCGGCGCGCGAGTCGCGATCCATCCCGCCGACGCCGGTTACGCGCGGAGCCAGGGCGCCGCGATCGATGACGAGTTGCGCACGAGCGAGCGCGTCGGTCCGTTCGTCGTTATCGGCGTGCCCGGCAAGTCGCCCGGCGAGGTCGCGCTGCACTGGCCCGAGCGCAGGATCCTTGTCGTGGGCGATGCCGTGATTGGCAATCCGCCGGGCCGATGCGGTCTGCTGCGCGAGCAGGTGATGGACGATCCGGCGCGTTTGCGCGAGAGCGTGCGGGCGCTTCTTGCGATCGACTTCGATACGCTGCTGGTGGGCGACGGCGTGTCCGTCATGAACGGGGCGAAGGAGCGGCTCGGCGAACTGGTCGCGACTTTCGGGTAGCCGGCGACGTTTCTTCGCCTGGTCCGGATTCTGTGCAAACTCCCGGCGCTGGCGGCAGAATCGCTATTGAAGCAGCCGCTCGACGACTTCGAGAATCTTCTCCGTGCCGCTCTCCAGCGCTGCGCGGCGGATATTCTCATTGGGCTTGTGCGCCTGCGCGAAATCTCCCGGGCCGCAGATGAGCGGAATCATCCCGGCCCGCGCGAACCATCCGCCGTCGGTCCCGAACAGCGCCCCGCCGACCTCGCGCGTGCCCGTTACCTCGAGCAGCGCGCGCTCGAGCACCGTGCCGCGCGGCGCGAGCAGCGGCGGCACCACCATCGGCGAGCCGACCTCGATCGCCGCGCGATGATTGCGCGAGGCGTAATCGTGCGGATCGAGCGCGGCGAGCCGCCGCTCAATTTCGCCGTAGAGCTCGAGCGGGTCGGCGTCGGGCAGCGCGCGGTAAGTGATCGCGAAGCGGCACTGTTCGGCGATGATGTTGGGCGCGATACCGCCCGCGATCGTCCCGACGTTGAGCACGTCATGCGGCGCGTCGGGAAAGGTCCCGATGAAGCGAGCGTTGGGCGTGCGCCGCTCGGCCTGCAGATGGCCGATCGCCTCCAGCGCGCGCCCCGCCACGGCTATCGCGTTGACGCCCTGGCCGGGCGCGCCGCTATGGCCGCCCATCCCGCGCACCGTCACGTCGAACAGTACGATGCTCTTGTGCGCGTGCTGCACTTGCCATGAGGTCGGCTCGCCGATCCATACCAGCTTCGGCGCCGGAGTTTCGCCCAGGATCGAATCGAGCGCGCCGCTCAAGCTCTTCGCGCCAAAGCATCCGACCTCCTCGTTGCTGGTAAAGATGAAGACCAGCGGACGTTTGAGCGCGCGGACGTCGAGCGTGGCGGCCGCGGCAACGCACTCGGCTAGAAAGCCTTTCATGTCGCTGGTACCGCGGCCCCACACGCGCTCGGCGTCGGCGCCGAGCTTCAGCGGATCGCGATTCCATCCGGGCTGCCCCGCGTAGGGAACCGTGTCGAGATGGCCCGAGATGGCGAGGCCGTCGGGGCGCGGCGGCCCAGCCCATGCGACTAGGTTGAGCTGCGGCGTGCCGGCGATCTCGATGCGATGGAGATGGACCTTGAAGCCGTGCGCTTCGAGCCGTTCGGCGAGGAACTCCATCGCGGGCGCGTCGCTGTTGGAGCTCACGGTGTCGAAGGCCACCAGGCGTTCAAGCACTTCGTAAAGATATGTAGTCATGGAGCACCTTTGCGCCGGCACACCGTCCGTTGCAACTATAGCCCATTCGCGGCGCTCGCCGTTATCGAAATCGCGTACCGGCAGGGGAGTCGGGCGGGCACTGACAAAAGCGACCGGCGGCCCGGACAAGACGGACCGCCGGTCAGAAAACGCGAAGGCGCTGCGCGTTATTTCGCGAGCCCTTCTTCCTTCAACGCTTCGTGAACCTTGGGCCGCGCCGCAATCCGCTCGGCGTAGGCCTTGACCCGCGCAAATTGGCTCAGATCGAGCTTCACGAAATTCGCCCAGAGCGTCATCACGAACAGGTACGCGTCGGCGACCGTGAAGTTCGCGCCCATAAGGTAGGGACCACCGCTCGCCAGAAGGCGGTCGACGTAGGCGAAGCGGGCAGTCAGCGCGTCGCGCGCGATCGGCTTGTAGTCCTCAGGCGTCGCCCCGCTAAAGAGCGCGCCGAAGGGCTTGTGGATCTCGGCCGTGATGAAGTTCAGCCACTCCTGCAGCCGATAGCGCTCGAAGGTGCCGTTTTGCGGAGCCAGCCCCGATTGCGGCTTCAGATCGGCGAGGCACTGCACGATCGCCGGCCCCTCGGTCAGCGTCTGCCCATTGTCCAGCACCAGCGTCGGCACCTGGCCCTTCGGGTTCACTGTGCCAAAGTCGGCGCCGCTCTTGGTCTTCTTGGTCTTGAGATCGACCTGCTCCAGACCGGCCTCGATCCCAGCCTCGCGCAAAACGATGTGCGGCGAGAGCGAACAGGCGCCCGGCGAAAAGTAGAGTTTCATGTTGGTACACTCCTCTCCGAGTATGGTTGATGCCGCCGCCACGGCGGCGGCTGTCCTCGTAACCGACTCGTACTCCGATTCTGCCGCTTTATGGAAACTTCTCCGGGTCGAGCAGCCGGCCCGCCGGCGGCGGGGGTGCAATGCTGCGCTTCGCCGCCCGCGCCGCGCGGGCAGGCCAAACTTCGGCCAAACTTCGCATGACCGGTCGCTGCCCGTGCGCTATCCGGATAGTTGTCCGATCATGATCGTCATCTGATCATGCCCAGATTCGCCCAGATCTGCGCAACCATCAGCGAACCGCCGGCGACCAGCGCGAGGCTCAGCGCCAACGTAACGGCCGAGCCGATCCGGTCTGCGGACGCCGCGCGCTCCGCGGCCGGCCCGGCGCTTCGCGGTTCGACCGGCAGGCCGCGGATAGCCCTGACCCCGCGCCCGGCGATCGCGCTGCGGGCGCTCCGCGGCACCGCGGGACGGCCGCTTGCGGCGTTCGTCGATTTGGTGTTGTTGGTCAACATGGTCTTTCCCTCCATGGCCCGCTCGGCTATCTTGTTTCTATGAGACAGGCCGTTCTGTATAAATGATACAGGTCTGTCTGTCTAGATCAAAGGGGGCCGCCAGGGGACACGGTAATGGCCACGCAAAGCAAAAGCTCCGCCAAGCATTCCGCCGGCCCTTCCGCACAAGCTGCCGTTCGGCCTTCTCCGCGCCGCGCCGACAAACCGGCGCCCGGCGCGGACGCGCCGGAGAAGCCGGCCTGCGTGCGCGACCGCATCCTTGCGACCGCGCGCGAGGCGTTCTACCGCGAGGGCATCCGCGCGGTCGGCGTCGACACTCTGATCGCGCGCTCGGGCGTGGCCAAGATGAGCTTCTACCGGAGTTTTCCCTCCAAGGACGACCTCGTGCGCGCCTACCTCGAATCCGAGGCCGAGGATTACTGGCGATGGTGGGAAGACGTCATCGGCCGGTACGCACACGCGCCGCGAAAGCAGTTGCGGGCGCTCTTCGCCGCGACCGCCGAGCATGCCGCCGCGCCGCAGTTTCGCGGATGCCCCTTCGGCAACACGCTGGTCGAGTTCCCCACCGAGAGCCACCCGGCGCGCGCGGTTATCGCCGCCTTCAAGGCCGAGCGCCATGCCCGCCTGCGCGAGCTCGCGCGCACGGCCGCGGCGCGCGATCCTGAGCGGCTCGCGGACGAGCTCGCGATCGTCCTCGAAGGCTCGGGGTTCTGCGCGGAAGAGAGCCGAAAGGCGGCGCGCACCTCGGCGATGGTGCGCGCGGCGGAAATTCTGATCGAGGCGGAGACCCGCCCTGCCTGATCGCGCTCGGCAGCCGCGGGAGGCGCTCCAACTTGAGCGCGCGCCACGGCGAGTCAGGACATCTTCTCAGCACATGTGGAAAAAGCCCGCAGCCGGCGCTAAACGGGCGCTGGATCACGGTCGCCAAATGGCTCGCGATAATCTACGATTCGGGGCCATTGGGCGGAGCACCGACGCGCGCCAACGCGACTGATCTGGCGAAAGTTTGCATCATAAGAGCCGCCACGCCGGGATCGACGACCCCGACGGGCTAACGTACTCGGAGGGCCGACCTGATGAAGCGCATCGAGAAGGTGAACGTCGCTCAGAAATTCGACCTCTTCAGCGGCTACTGGAATCCCAGGATCGCGGCCGAGTTGAACGACTCATACATCAAGCTGGCGAAGATGAAGGGCGATTTCGTCTGGCACCATCACGAAAACGAGGACGAACTCTTCTTCGTGACGAAGGGGCGCCTGCTCATAAAGCTGCACGAGGGCGACGTTCGCCTCGATCCCGGAGAATTCGTCGTCATCCCTCGCGGCGTCGATCACTTGCCGGTAGCCGAAGACGAGGTCCACGTGCTTCTGATCGAGCCAAAGACGACGTTGAACACTGGCGACGTCAAGTCCGACAAGACCGTCGCAGAGCTGCAGAAAATCTGAAAGTGGGTGTCAAACTGTCCCCGTGCACGCACGAAGATCTCCAGGCGCGGCAGATGCGCGCCCGGGTGATCGCCTTCTGCTCAAGTATCAAGGAAGCGCGGACTCCGTTGCTCTCCCACCTCGCGACTACGGTCAGGCGCGCGCGCCGCGTCTTGATGCTGGCGGCGCTCCTGATGGCTATTCGGTTTGGCGCCTATGCGCAGCAGGCGCCAGCCTCCGCATACCCGGCCGGCGACGAAGAGCCGCTGGCCGAAAAGGTCATCGATCCGGTCTCCTACCTGACGCAGCTTCAAATCAAAGACCCATATACGCCCGCCCAATACGGGACCAACGCGCAGCCGAACACGGTACAGTTGAGAGCGATCCTCGCGCTTCGTCCTTTCCTCTTCATACCGTTCGATCAGCTCGTTCGCCCGACGATCAAAATCGTGACGGTTCCCAACGGCAAGGGCGCTTCGACGACCACGACGTATGACGACATGCAGTTGCTCGACCTGTTCGTGATGCCGTGGCCGAACGAGCGGGAGACTCATTTCCGGTGGGGTATCGGGCCTTACCTGATATTTCCAACCTCGGCCAGCGACCGGGTGGGAAACGGATCGTGGCAGGCGGGACCGGCGCTGGGGTTTTCGTACCGCGGAATTACCGGTCTTAATCTATCGGCCCTTCTGCAGCAGGCGACTTCTTTCGCCTACACCTCGTCCAACTCGGTGCCGGCCTCCTCGCTGACGATTCAGCCGCTTCTCAGTTATCAGCTGGGGCATGACTGGTATTTGAAGTCGAGCGACGCGACCTGGACGATCAATTGGCGTCACAATACCTCGACCACAATCCCGATGAGCGCGGGATTCGGCAAGGTGTGGAGGTTCGCGAACGACCTTGCGCTCGACACCTCGATCTCGGGCGAATGGATGCTCTATCGGCAGTTCGCGAAGCAGACCGAGCAATTCACGCTGAATTTCCAGGTCGGCCTGCTGTTTCCGAAGCTCGATCTGGACTGATCACGCCGTTCAGAACGCTGGAGCCGCGGCCGATTGCGCGCTCTGGGGCGTGTGATGCTGGTTGAGTTCAGCGACGCGCGAGGCGATCTCCCGGCTTAGCGTTGCGAGGTCGCTGCTCAAGGCGGCCGAGGCGCTCAGCTCGTCCGGGCCCGCCGGCGCTCCGGCCACGGTCCGCGAAGCGTACAGGATCTTGTCGCTCGGTCCGTCCCTGATGATCCAGCTTGCCATCAATTGCGCCTGGCCGTCGCTGGTGGTTTCGAATCGCTCGACGTCAACCTCGACCTGGTAGTCGATCCGGTTCTTCACCGGCCACGGGTACTTCTCGATCCGCTGAGTGTCGAGCAGCGTCGCCAGGTTCTCGGACAGCACCCGCACAAAGTTCTTATCCAGCGGTTCGGCCCATCGCTCTTCGTCCGAGAGGTCCACGCGGTTGGGCGCGACGCGTTTCACCACCGGCAGGCGGCGCAGATAGTCGGGGAAATCGACCGGACCGACGCCGAGGGTGAGGTGCGTGCCGGCGCTCGTCGAAGCCGGCTGCGCCCCCGTTCCTGCGCCGTCGGAGATCGGAGTCAGGATGAAGAACCTGGAACGGTCGGGCTGGGGCGAGAGCACGGAGCATCCCGCGGCAAGCACGCACGCGCCGAGCGCAAGACGGATCGCGTTGATCTTCATTACTGTTGCTTTTCCTTATCCGGCACGTAGCGTCCGCGGACCAGGGCGCCCGGATTGCGCTGCAGATAGTCGACGAAGTCGCCGATCGAGCGCGAGGTCTCATCGAGCGAGTCGAGAGTCCGGTTAAGCCGCACCGCCAGCGGCGACTCGGGATTCAGCGTCTGTTGCAGGTTGACCAGCGCGGCGCGTGTTTCCACCATCGTCTTGTTGGCCTCGTCGGAACTCTCCCGCAGGTCTGCGACCAGCGGACCGACCTGGGCATTGGCGTTGTTGAGCAGAGTGCGTGCCGAGGCAAGCGCCTGGTTCAGGTTCGCAACCGTGCCCTTGAGGGACTCGAGCGTGGCCTTCAGCTCGGGCGAGCCGGCGAGACTCTTGATCGAATTGGCGGCGTCGGTGATCGAGACGACCAGCGCCTGGAAGTCGATTTTGTCGAACTTGTCGAGCGTGTGGGTCAGGCGCTCCTGCAATTCCTGCAGATCGGTCTGGACGGTCGGGATCTCCTGGTAAGGGCCGCCCGGTTCGAGGACGTAGTTAGCCGGCGCTTTGGGATGAAGATCGAGATCGATGTACAAAAGCCCGGTGAGCAGACTTTCCGTATCAAGCTGCGCCCGCATTCCCATCTGGATAAACTCATCCAGGCGGCCCTCCTGGAGCGCCTCGCCGCTCCCTCCTTTCGAGAGCAGTTGCGCTCGATCCACGTCGATGAAGACCGGCATCCTGAGCCCCTGAATTCCCGGACGCAGCTTCCCCTGGGAGGGCTGGATCCTCAGTTCGATCGCCGAGACCTCGCCGATTTGCACTCCCCGCACCTTGACCGGCGCTCCGATCTTGAGTCCGTTGAGGTTGCCCTGGAACATGCAGACGAAGCGCACCGGCCGCCGGAACATCTTGCCCGAGCCGACTACGATCAGGGCCACGAGCAGGATCGCGAAGCTCGCGATCACAAACGCCCCGATTACCGCTGGACTGACCCGTTTACCCATGAGTGGCGGCTCCCTCGCCTCCCTCCTGTCCCCGCGTGAGAAACCTTCTCACCCGCGGGTCTTGCGAATGCGCGAGCATTTCGTGCGGATCTCCGGTCGCGATCTGCACGCGCGATTCGGCGTCCAGGAAGACGCTGTTGTTGGCGATGGTGAAGATGCTCGCGAGCTCGTGGGTGACCACGACGATCGTCGCGCCCAGGTTCGCGCGCAACTCGAGGATCAGGTCGTCGAGCAGGCGTGAGCTTATCGGATCGAGTCCGGCCGACGGCTCGTCGAAGAACAGGATGTCCGGATCGAGCGCCATCGCGCGCGCGAGCCCAGCGCGCTTCTGCATGCCGCCGCTGATCTGGTTGGGGTAGAAGTCCTCGAACCCCTTGAGCCCGACCAGCGCGAGCTTGAGCGCCGCGATTTCGCGGATCTGCGCTGGCGTCAGGTCGGTGAACTCGCCAAGCGGCAGGCCGATGTTTTCCGCCAGCGTCATCGAACTCCACAGCGCCCCGCTCTGGTACAGGATTCCGAACCGCCGCAGCATCAGTTCGCGCTGCTCCGGCGCGGCGCGGGTGAAGTTGACGTCGCCGTAAATGATCTCGCCCGTGGCCGGCTCCTTGAGCCCAATCAGGTGGCGCAAGAGCGTGCTCTTGCCACATCCGCTGCCGCCCATGATGATGAAGATGTCTCCGCGCTTCACCACGAAGTTGAGATCGCGCATCAGGACGAAACTGCCATAGGCCATCGTCAAGTTGCGCACGATGATCTGCGGCTGTGCGCTGGCGCGATTGTCGCCGTTACCCGTGGCCATCGTGATTCTCTGCGCTCAGATTCCCAGAAAGTTGAAGACCACGGCGAACAGCCCGCAAGCGACCACGATCATGACGATCGCCATGACCACCGCCTGGGTTGCCGCGTCGCCGACCGCCGAGGAGCTGTTACCGCATTGAAAGCCGCGCAGACATCCGGCAATCGCGATCAGCACGCCGTAGAAAGTGCCCTTAATTACGCCGCCGAACAGATTGGTCAGAGTCAGCGTCGAGATGGTTTCTCGCATGTAGCTGCCGGCCGACAGATCGAGCATCGTCACGCCGACGAACATGCCGCCCAGTATTCCGACCAGGTCGGCGAACAGGCACAAAAGCGGCATCATCAGGACCAGCGCGAGGATCCGCGGCAGGACCAGGAACTCCAGCGGCGACACGCCCATCGTGGTCAGCGCATCGATCTCCTGGGTCACCTTCATCGTGCCGAGCTTTGCCGCGAACGCTGCGCCGGTTCGGCCCGACATGATGATCGCCGTCATCATCGCCGCCATGTCGCGGACCATGCCGATGCCGACCAGGTCGGCGACGTAGATCGACGCGCCGAACTGCGACAACTGCACCGCGCCCATGAAGGCGAGGATGACGCCGACCAGAAACGAGATCAGCGTAACGATTCCGACGGCGTTGGGGCCGCACTCCTGGACGACTTCGAGCAGGTCGATCTTTCGATAGCGCGCTTTGCCGCGGAGAAATTTCCCCAAGGCTACGGTCAGTTCGCCGAGGAAATCCAGAAATTCGTTCACTGAAAGGCCGTAACCGATCGTCGCGTTGCCTACGCGCGCGAAGAAGGAGACGCGCGACGCGCCGCTGCGCGCGCCCTTCTTTTCGGGCACCGCCTCGGCCAGTTCGAGCAGACGCTTGAGACCCTCCGGAAGTCCGGCGCGGTCCTCCGCGATACCGCGGGCGCGGCAGATCTCGGCCGCATTCGTCAGATATGAGATCAGCCCACTGTCCCAGTGAGTAAGTCCTGCGGCCTCGTACGAAAGGCGCTTGGTGCCCGACCGCGAACCGAGTTCAGCCGTCAGCAGCGAAATCGGCGGCAGGTCGCGCTGCAGATGCCAAGGGCCGGAAAGGTGCGCCACGAGCGTCGACTCGTTAGTCCGCTCGAAGGATATCCTCCCTTGACTCAGCTTTTGTGCAGCAGCACCCATCGAATTACGCTTTTCTCATCCTCTCACAACCCATTATTCGAATCGTCGAAGTGATATTCACTGCGCAGCGATACGGCTTTGAGCATCACTTCATTCGCAGCTTCATCCGCAGGCCTCGCGCATTGCGCGGCCGCCCAAGCTAAAGCTTTGCCCTCTCGCGCACGCTCCATCCCAACGCTTGAAAATTCTTCTTCCCGAGCGGTGACATTTGACCGGAGAGCCAAGCGGTACGTTTAGGCGATACGAGATCCGGCCGATTTGCAAAGTATGAAGTGCGCTTGGTCCACGAGACATAGTCGACCTCGGCCGGCACGATGATTACGCCGGCACGATCGCGGCCGATTACCGTGCCGCGTGCGATAATGCTGACTAACGGAGTCTGGGACTGGTGATAGTTGGCCAACATGTTCAGACAACCAGCGAGAAATCGCGCCTGATCCTCTGACTCGGCCGTGCTCGCCAACGCTACTATGTTGATGGAACCCGAGACTCCGGACACACGGGTAAGGTCTTCGACGAAGGCGGTCTGCACGCTTAGCGGAAAAGCCTTATTGCCCATGAACGCATGAATAGTCTCGTCCGGCACTCCCATCTCCTGTAGTTTCTTCTGGTTCTGCACGATGAGATCTGCGCGCGGCGTGTCGTACACCCAGGTGGAGACAACTCTGGTGGCGGTGATTGCCATCGAGCCCGGAATGAACACGGACATCGCGGTCGTAACGCCGACGTGTGCTCTGAATGCGACCAGCGCGAAATCATCAAGCTGCTTGGCGAGGATCGGGTTCGTAGTGTACGGGTCGACGTGGAGCTTTTTCGCCAGCCCTCGCCGTTCCTGCTCGTAGCCCAAAATGTCTCTGGTAGTCTGAAGGGTGTGCGTGGCAACCTGGCCGGCCTTCTCACCCGTAGAACCTTCTTCCGGCTGCGTCGCAGCCTCCTTGAGCTTTTGAGCACCGAGGCCGACGCGGCCGAAGAAGCGCCCGACTCCTGCTGGCATCCCCTTTACCGTGTCGACGGGGTGCATCACCATTTGTCCTGCCGCAGCGACCGGAGCCGCCGCGTTGGTCGCCAGTGCTTGGGCGAAGACCTTCGACTTACTTGTCTGGTTGAGTTCCACGATTGCCGGGATCTCGGCGACGCGAATCCTGAGCATTTCGAGGCCGTCCGCGTTGAAGGTTCCGACATCACTGCGGAGCGTGAAATGCGCGGTCAACCCGTCGGTGGGCACCTCTTGATCGACGTGGAAGCCGTTTCCGTTGAGCAAGGTCGCAGGCGCCAGTTCTTGAGCTCGCAGCGTCGGCGGCGATTCGAACTGGCCTGCACTCTCTGCTATTGCGGTTGCTGAAACCAGCAACAGGATCGAGACACAACACGGAAAGATGTTGGCCCACAAACCCCGATCCTTTAAATGATGGAATAGACCGTACATCGATTTAACGAGCATCGCTTCTCCTGTTACCAATCCGTGACTTGTTCAACTCGGAATTCCTTTTGGGCTCAAGCGCTTGGCGCAACGATAATGATCGACTTAGTGTTCCGTGGACGCGCGAAGCCGCGGGCCTTGTGGACACCGAAGGTCCAAGTCTTCTCACGAAACAGGTATCGAAGGGGCCCTCGTGAAGCTGGGTCCTTTGTTCGGTGGGATTCCACCCACCGCGAACGTATAGTGGTTCAATTGATACGTTACAACGGTGAGTCTATCTCGGCATCTTTAGCAGGTGCGGAGTTGAAGAGCAAACGCTTCAGTTCCAAAGCTCGGTACTGGCCTAATACCGCATCACTGGCCTAAATTCGATCCGAGGATGGCCTAGAGTCTAAGAAAGGACATCATTCCGCGGCATTACGAGCTTGTGCTTTTTTCGACGGTTCGCTAAGCGGCACTTCGGCTCCGATAATGCGATGCGTCGTCTCATGGTATTTCTTGCAAGTCCAGCAGTAAAACTGGCGATCTTCTGCGCGTCCATAAACTCACCGTTGGTCTGCGGGAATGTTCCCAACCTCGATGATTGGGAAGTCCAGACGCCGACAGATCGCGAAGCTCTGAGCGGTCGCTCATTCACTTCCATTGAGCCACCGGCCATTGTGCCGAGTAGCTCCTGCTTATAGGTAAGCCTCCTTGTGATGGTGCCGATGGAAACACATGCCTCCATTCGGACTTTGGTGTCGAGACCTTGACAGGAGGCTAGGCAATGAACCTGGTGCTGCTAGCTGCGAGTGGCAGCCCCGTGGAGGGGAAATTTGCGCGGCCAGTTTTGGCCGAGCGCGCGAACCATCACTGAGACGGTTGGCACGGTTCTCGCTGTACCCATCGAGGTGCACACGAGGAAGGGGCGGATAACTTCGATGAAGTTTGTTTGCGGTCAGCCACTCGCCACGGCTCATGCGTAGCACCATCTCGTCTGACAACTGAAAGGCCATGTCGACACTCGGCGCAAAGATAAGCACTCTAGTTGCCGTGTCGCTGATTTTCTGCTGCGCCAGTGTCTGCAGAGCAGGAGCAGTAAAGGGGCCAGATCAGGTATGTGATGTTACCGCGGATGCCGCGCTGACAGTTCAAGATTACCCAACCGCCATATACCTGCATCGCAAGCTTTTACGCTCGGAAGGCAACAACGCGCTCGCGCATTACCATCTGGGGTTTGCGTACGGAATGGTCGGGCGCACGTCGGAGGAGATCGGTGAATACCGCGAAGCCATACGCCTCGGCCTTAACACGTGGGACCTGTTCATGAATCTGGGCCTCGCCTATTACGATCGTCATGAGGTCGCAAATGCGATGGCCGCTCTTGAGACCGCCGTCTCACTCGGCCCAGGACACGCCGAGACCCATTTCAATCTGGCCGTCGTTTACGAGAGGGAGAACCGACTGAACGAGGCGCTACAGGAGATCATCGCCGCGCTGCTTCTGGCGCCGCGAGATCTGGACGCGGCCAACACAGACGCAATCATCTGCGCGAGAATGGGAGATGTCGTGTGTGCTCGCAACATTTGGACACAGCTCATCCGGAGCGCACCAGACTATGCTCCAGCTCGGGCTAACCTCACTATCCTGAATGGATCGTGCGGAGGAGCTTGCGATCCAGACTCCAGTCCACAGACGGCTCTCTGGTCTCAATTTGGGAGCGAAGAATAAGCGCTCCGTTCCGCGTGATCACAATTAACGCTCGGTATGAACCATCGCTTTGCCACGCTCTTCGAGGAAGTTGGGAGATGAAGATGAAAGGAATAGTCGCCGTGCTGCTGGCCCAAGCCACATTAGGATTGATGCTTGGTGCTGCGGTATTTGCACAGGTCCCGTCGCTGGCTCCTACGTCAGCTCAGATCGATCGGAGCGTGACCACGGCATTGAGGGATCTCTACGGGCACAATGAAGGGGCAAGGGCTCTCGGCGCAAAGGCCAAGGCAGTTCTCGTGTTCCCAGACATAAAAAAGGCAGCGTTCATCGTCGGTGCGCAATACGGCTACGGCGCACTTCGGAAAGGCACCAAAACCGTTGGCTACTACAGAACCGCGGCAGCATCCTACGGGTTTCAGGCCGGCGTCAAGAAATTTGGCTACGCGCTTTTCTTCATGACAGATTCGGCGCTGGCGTACCTCGACGCAAGTGGAGGCTGGGCGATCGGCACGGGGCCCAGCGTCGTCGTGCTCGATCAGGGCGCTGCTCGATCATTAACGACAACAAATCTGCGGTCAGACGTCTATGCTTTCGTGTTTTCCCAGAAGGGTCTTATGGGAGGTATAGGTCTCGAAGGATCGAAAATCACAAAGATCACGCCGAGTGAGTAATTATCATTTTGAAACAAAATCGCTGACCAGATCTCAACCATCTGCTGCCAACAACCCCGCTCTTGATGCCCAGCAGACCAACCTCGAGGCGGCGAAGAAAGACGAGCGCATGCTTACTCGGTTCATATAAGGTCGTGACGATTCGAAAGAACAAGTCGGGTAGGACGGTGCCGATCGCTTCATAGCAAGGAAGAATCGCGACTGCGGGACCCGGCACAGGATACAGATTTCCGGCGAGCTCGACGGTTTGTTAATAGTAGGTTTACTCGGTCTTCTAATTTATTCCTCATGGAATCGCATCTTTACGCGTGTGAGCCACATTGCATTTGTGTTTGCGGTCGCGCTTAAGCTTAGTGCTGCACTTGCGTTGAGCCGCAGTTTCCGCAGTTGCTGACTTCAAAAACTTCAGCGACAGACAGATGCGCCGCACGTTAGCGTGTGGACTTGAGCAACGTCATCAGGAGACGAAGGCCTAATCGCCGGTCGATGCGCGAACGCGCGCAGCAACGGATCAAAACAGAAGGAAAGGAAATTGCGGGAAAAACTGAATCTAGAGAAAACGACCCTCAAAGCCATGGCTAGCCTTTCAGTGCTGCTAGCCGGAATTCTGATGGCAGGATGTGCGCAGACGGTTGCGCCCCAGCCGAACATTATTCAGCGAGCCCAGGGCGAAACTCCAGCACCACCACCGCCAAGCGGATTCCTGGGGAGCGACTATTCGCTGCTTCAACCCGCGGCACCGGGGTCGGATCAGCAGGCGATGCTCCGGTACGTCAATCCGAGTGCCAATTGGAGCAGCTACAATCAAATCATGGTCGTACCGGTCACCTTCTGGGCGGCTGATGATACGAAGGTATCCGAGCATGACCAGCAGGTCCTTTGTGACTACTTCTACGTAACACTCGTCCAGTACCTCAGCAAGAACTTCACGATCGCCTATGGACCCGGCCCCGGTGTGATGAAACTTGCGGTAGCTCTGACCGATGCTTCAGCGGCCGTTCCGGGTTTGCGTACCATTTCAGTTGTCGTACCCCAGGCGCGGGCGCTCAGCCTGATCAAGAACGTGGCTACAGGCACTTACGCATTTGTTGGGTCCGCTGAGGGTGACGCCAAACTTACCGATTCCGTAAGCGGGCAATTGCTCGCAGCTTGGGCCGACAAACGCATGGGCGGCACGTCGGTCAAGAACGCAGACGTATTTCAGTGGGGCGATGCCCAGAACGCGATGAACTACTGGGCCAACGGACTTAACGAACGCTTGGTCTCACTGGGCGCCGGCAAACAATCGAGTACTGCCGCGGCCGCGAACTGAGAACGGCACGCACGTAAATCCGAGGGAGTATCGAAATGCGCAGCTTGAAAAACAGGTCGTACGCGGTCGCGCTTTTGCTCACCATAGCCATAGGTCTGCCGGTCGCGCACATCGCATGGGCGGGAGACCGAAAGCCCAACATCGTCGTCATCATGGCTGACGACGTCGGCTGGTTTAACATCGGCGTTTACAACCAGGGCATGATGGCTGGCCGGACGCCGAACCTCGACAAGCTCGCCAAAGAGGGCATGAGGTTCACGGACTACTACGCCGAGGCGAGCTGCACGGCCGGCCGCGCAGCGTTCATCACCGGAGAGCTGCCGGTTCGCACCGGCATGACCACGGTCGGCCAAGCCGGTGCCAAGATCGGCATACCGGCGGAAGCCGTAACCATTGCCACGGCGCTTAAGTCGATGGGCTATGCCACGGGTCAGTTCGGCAAAAACCATCTGGGCGACCGTAACGAGTTCCTGCCCACTGTTCACGGATTTGATGAATTCTTCGGCTACCTATATCACCTGGATGCGATGGAAGACCCCTTCCATCCCGGCTATCCGCAAGAGCTGTTAAATACCGTCGGCCCGCGCAACCTGGTTCACTCCTGGGCGACCAGTGTGGATAACCCGACCGAGATGCCGCGCTGGGGGAAGATTGGCAAACAAAAGATTGAAGACGCCGGCCCGCTGCCGCCGCATCCCATGAAAGGCATCAAGTACAACATGGAGACGGTGGACTGGGCGTTTGTCAATGATTCGAT
>DATJXN010000051.1 GCA_035500095.1 Candidatus Binataceae bacterium | reverse complement strand
AGCAGACCGACCGTCATCACGAACGCGATTATACTGTTCGGCAGCGCAACCAACCCGATTATCGGGTCGATTGTCATCGCCAGCGAGAAAAAGACCACGCCGGAGATTGTACCAACGATGAGCGTAGGAAACAGTTTGCGGATGGCCTCGTTCGGGCCGACCAGGAAGGCGCCGGCCCAGGTGACGTAGGTCGCCCATACCGGGATATTCGCGCACACGAAGAGCGGGATGGTGAGCGCCGCCAGCGTGGCAATATACCACTCCATCGGAATGGGATTCCTTGGCATGGCGCAATCCTCCTGTCGCCAGACGCTTCGGGACGGCCCGCGCTACCTAGTCGAATCGCATACCTATGCAGCTTGCAAGGCTGCGTCAAGAAGCCGCTTCTATTTCCTAGGGCGAGTCATGCTCCCCATCGCCTGCGCCGCGGTGACCTTGACCGGATATTGAGAATAGTTCGCCTTGAGCTCGATGACGTATTGGTCGGGATCGAGGATGTAGAGCGAGGTTCCGAAGCCGGTTGCGCCATAGCGCTCGTGCACCGGCGAAGCCGTCTCGACCTTATGCTCGGCCAGGTATTCGACGATTTTGTTCATATCGCCCCGAACCATCAGGCAGAGATGATCGATACCCCGCTGCGTTCCCTGGCCGAGGCTAGCGCCTGCGGGCAATACGCAGAGGTCGATCAGGTTGCGGCCGCATCGGAGCTGGTAGATGCCGATATCCTCGATGATCCGCTCGAGGCTCAATCCGAGTACGCTCACATAGAAGTCCAGGCTGCGCTTTATATCGGATACCCGCAGCACAGCGTGATCGATTCCATCGAATTCCAAAGGATGCGTCGGCATGACGGCCTCCTTTTGCGTTGATTCGATTTCTACTTGAGCGGAACGATCAGCTCTTTGGCCCAACCCTCGTCGTAAGGAACCGCCAGCCTGAGGTTGACCCGCAGGTGCTGATATTTCCACTGGCCGTTGCGCTTCACATAGTCGTCCTTGTACTGCAGCGCCAGCCATCGCGCCTGATGACGCTCGCGGAATCTGAACGTGCCCAGGAAATACCATTCGGCGGTCGCGCGATCGCCGTGGACCTCGATAATCGGGTTCATGACATTGTGCTGCGAGAACTCGATAAGCTTCTGGAATCCCTGGAAGAGCCGGCGAATCTCCGCATGCCCCTTGCCGGTCCCGAACTCGGCGCTCTCCCAAATTGCGTCCTCGGCGAACACCGAGGTGATCCTGTCCGGGTTGTGATCGTCGTCGCAGATTTCGCAGTACCTGGCCTTGAGCTGTTTGATCGCCTCGATATCTTCGAGGCGGGTCAGCCGTCGTTCGAGTGCTTCAAGATCCATATTTTCGTCCTCCGCTCGCGTGCGATAGTCGGCGCGCGTCTCACCTGTAGTTGACGCCCGGTTTACTTGGCGCTCCGGCGCCGGAGCGTGACCTCATTTGCCCACAGTTGCGCGCCAAGCGCCAGAGCTTTCCGGGGCGCGCCGCCGGCCCGCTCGGGTTTGGATTCCCAATCCCGCTCGTGCCATTATGGGCGCGAACAAAAACCCGGTTTTCCTGAGACGCGCGTGCTCCGACCTCCACTGCCAATCCTGACCGTGCGCCATCCGGCGCCTTGCGGACATCGCGATGCCTGACGCCGGCTCGACAACCGCTGCAAGCCCGCCGCGCGCAACCCCGCAGCCCGTGGCCGTACCGCTGACTCGCGCGGCCATTTTTCTGGTCATTACGGTTAAGGCAGGCGCCGAGAACGAAGCGCGAGTCCGCGCGATGTGCGGCGACCTGGCGAAACTCATACGCGCAGTGGGATTCCGCGACCAGGAAGGAAATCTCTCGTGCGTCATCGGTTTCGGATCGGACCTCTGGGACCGGCTGTTCCCGGGCCCGCGCCCGGCCGAGCTTCATCCCTTCCGCGAGATAGTCGCCGGCCCGCGCCACGCTGTCGCGACGCCCGGAGATCTGCTCTTTCATATTCGCGCCGAGCGCCACGACCTCTGCTTTGAACTGGCGATGCTGATCATGACAAGCTTGGGCGACGCGGTTTCGTTCGCCGACGAGGTCGACGGCTTTCGCTATTTCGACACCCGCGACGTGCTCGGCTTCGTCGACGGGACGGAGAACCCGACGAACCAGGAGGCGATCGACGCCGCTTTGGTCGGCGCGGAGGACCCCGCATTTGCCGGCGGAAGCTACGTGATCGTGCAGAAGTATCTGCACGATCTGGCCGGATGGAACGCGCTGCCGACCGAGGCCCAGGAGCGAATCATCGGCCGCACCAAGCTCGCCGACGTCGAGCTTGACGACACGGTCAAACCGACTTCCGCGCACAATGCGCTGAACACGATCGTGGAGGACGGCAAGGAGATGAAGATCCTCCGCGAAAACATGACGTTCGGCCGCCCCGGCCAGGCCGAATTCGGCACCTACTTCATCGGTTACGCGCGCACGCCCCGCATCACCGAGCAGATGCTGCAGAACATGTTCGTCGGGCGACCGCCGGGCAATTACGACCGGATACTGGACTTCAGCCGCGCGGTTACCGGCGGCCTGTTCTTCGTTCCGTCGCTCACCTTCCTCGAAACGGTGATGCCCGAGGCGCCGCCTGATGCGGCGGCGGTCGCGCCGGTCAACACCGCAGACACCGCGCCACCGTCGAACGCGTCACCATTGGCCCCGAAGGCGAGCAATGGTTCGCTCGGCATAGGCTCCCTCAAGGGAGCGCCCCAAGACAAATAAACGGGATGAACAACCATGAATAACCTGCATCGCGAACTCGCTCCGATCACCGACAGCGCGTGGGCGCAAATCGAGCAGGAAGCCGCGCGGACGCTCAAGCGCTATCTCGCCGGCCGCCGGGTGGTGGACGTCAAGGAGCCGGGCGGCGTCAGCCTGGCCGCGGTCGGCACGGGGCATCTGCGCAATGTCGAACCGCCGGGAGAAGGAATCATCGCGCGTCAGCGCGAGGCCAAGCGCCTCGTCGAGTTGCGCGTGCCGTTTGTGCTCGATCGCCAGGCGATCGACGACGTGGAGCGCGGCGCGAACGATTCGGATTGGCAGCCGCTCAAGGACGCGGCCAAACTGATCGCTTTTGCCGAGGACCGCGCGATCTTCGAGGGCTACGCGGCGGGCGAAATCGAAGGGATTCGCAAGGGCACCAGCAATCCCGTCGGGACCCTGCCAGAAAACGTGATCGAGTATCCCGACGCGATCGCCCAGGCGCTAAGCCAGCTGCGCCTGGTCGGAGTCAACGGCCCCTACTCGGTGGTCATGGGTGCCGACGCCTATACCGCGCTCAGCGAGGCCAGCGATCACGGCTATCCGGTGATTCAGCACATCCAGCGCTTGGTCAACGAGGAAATCATCTTCGCTCCGGCGATCGCGGGAGCTTTCGTACTTAGTACTCGCGGCGGCGATTTCGATCTGCATATAGGCCAGGACGTTTCGATTGGCTATTCGAGCCATACCAACTCGGCGGTCAGCCTCTACCTGCAGGAGACCTTCACCTTTCTGCTGCTTACCGCGGAAGCCTCGGTGGCGCTGACCCCCGCAGCCGGCTCCGCACAGAGAGCCGCCGCACCGCGGAAGCCAGCCCCGCGCCCGCGCTGAACGGCACGCTCGGCGTGGGTCGAACCAGCGAGCCAGATCAGGACGGAACGGGCGTGCTCGCCCATCCGCCGCGCGCGCGGATGCTGCGGGCGGGCTTGATCACCTCTTCGCCGAAGCGCTGGATCTGCGCCTCGAGTTCCTCGGCCTTTCCGAAGCAATCGAGGATGAATACCGCCAGCGAGTAACCGGCGTCGGCGAAGCGTTGAAGGTCCGCGAGCACGTCGGCGGCAGATCCTGTGCAAATCGGGCGCGGCTTGCTTCCCTTCCCCTGCTCGGAGGGAGAGGTCAGCCGCCCCGAGACCACCGCCATCATGAAGAACTTCGAAACGTCGCGCCCGAGCCTGTCCGCCTCGCGCCGTATTTCGTCCTGCAGCGGCGCGTAGCGGTTCGGCTCCGCCTGCGGATCGAGAAAGATAGGATAAAAGCCGTCGCAGTGGCGGATCGCGCGGCGCGCGCCGGCCGGGACCACGCCGCCGAAGATGATCGGCGGACGCGGTTTCTGAACCGGCTTCGGATCCATCGAGACCTGCTCGAAATTGTAGAAACGGCCGCGAAAATCCACCACATCCGCGGTCCATGAACGTTTGAAGATCTCGATACACTCGTTGGCCATCGCGCCGCGCTCGGCGTACGGCAGGCCGAGCACCGCGAATTCCTCCTTCATCCAGCCGGCGCCGACGCCGAGCATCAGCCGCCCCCTGGAAAGCAGATCGACGGTGGCGAATTGCCGCGCGTCGCTCAGCGGATTTCGATAGGGAGCAATCAGGACGCTCGTACCCAGCTTGAGCGTGGTGGTGCTGACGGCGACCGCGCCCATCGTCACCGCCGCATCGAGCATGTCGTGGCGCGCTTCATAAGCCCGCTTGCCGGAAGCGTTGGCCACGTGTGCGCTGCTCGATCCGGTCGGCATGCAGACGTGATCGGGAAACCACATAGAATGGAATCCGGCGGCTTCCGCAAGCCGCGCCGCCTGGACCGGCCGCATCTCTTCCATCGGCGCCGACCTGAGATAGAAGTCGGTCTCGTCGCGATAACCGATACCGTGCGTCGTCGCATAGATTCCTATGTCCATCGGTTAATTTCCCCGCTCGCTTGC